>JAFDMD010000001.1 GCA_019306185.1 Deltaproteobacteria bacterium | reverse complement strand
TGAGATACTCCCTGGACAGACGGAGCAACTATATTGATTAACCTTACTCCGTTTGACGCAGCGTCCATGCCCGCCTGATTTGACGGCGCAGCGCTCTTGTCTGCTACTATATCCAAGGCTTTTGATAATATCGGATTTGTTAAATTTGATGTGATGAAAAATGAAATTGATAAAATGAAAATCGGTAAAATCTTGCGCGCTCTGACCAAACTCATAAGCCTCGTCTCCGTTAACCTGTATACTGTATTATATATTACAGTTTCTTTTGTTCCTTTGTCGCTGTGTCTCTGTTACTTGTTCTACCTTATATCCGGCTTTCTTATATAAACAGGATTAACATCGTAAAGTTTGTTGTTATTATTTAAAAAAAAAAATTCGTGAGTTTTCCTATATATTGAGCTTTAACTGTATTAAAATCATCCGAAATAAATTTTGCCGATTCTTTAAATATAGAACTTATTTTTTTTTTATATTTAATAAGTCCGTCTCCTATAAATAAAACCGGCTCTTTTATATGTTTTGCAAGATCTTCTATTGAGCCTGCCTGCTCTTTTATTTTAAGGGTTAAGATGTTCTTTTGATATTTATATCCCGCAAAATACATCTGGTTTCTTTGAGCGTCTATTACGGAACATATTAATCTGTCCGAAAAAGGCGCGGCTGCAGCAAGCGCTTGAAGGCTTGTAATGCCAGCTATTTTTATTTGCAGCGCGTAAGCAAGCCCTTTTGCAAAAGCAAGCCCTATTCTTACGCCAGTAAAACTGCCGGGACCTGTGCAGACTGCTATGCCGGATATATCGGATAATTTAATTTTTGCCCGCGCCAAAACTTTTTCGGTTAATTTTATAATACGAGTAGAATGGGTTGTTTTGGTTGTATCGTTTATTTGTGCAATAACCGAAAAATTTTTTAAAACCGCTATGTCGGCGTTAAAAGTAGTAGTATCAAACGCCAAAACGAAAAAATCTGATTTTTTTAAATTTTTATACATCAAACGCCGCTTTAAGCACCTCGTCCATATTTTTAACAGATATAAACCGTATTTTTTCTTTAACATTATCAGGAAGCTTACTGATCTCTTGCTCGTTTTTTTTCGGAATAATAATCTTTTTTATACCTGCGCGCAAACCTCCGAGAGTCTTTTCTTTTAACCCGCCTATAGGAAGAACTCTTCCTCTTAAAGTTATTTCTCCTGTCATAGCCACATCCTTTGAAATAGGCTTTAAACTCATGGCTGAAATAAGAGCCGTAGCCATAGCAATACCTGCCGAAGGTCCGTCTTTTGGCGTTGCTCCTGCAGGAACATGTATATGAACATCTGTGTTTTCAAAAAAATCTTTTTTCAAACCGTAAGCTTTTAAATTTGATCTGGCATAACTTACTGCGGCTTTTGCGGATTCTTCCATAACATCTCCGAGCTGTCCTGTTGTTATTAATTCGTTTTTACCGGGGATTAAAGAAACTTCTACATAAAGAACCTCGCCGCCGGTCTGCGTCCACGCAAGCCCTGTAGCCACTCCTATTTGACTTTCCTCTTTATCCATTTCCGGATAATATTTCGCAATCCCCAGATAATCTTTTAAATTTTTTTCTGTTATACTAAAAGGACCCTTTTTTCCTTCCACTGTTTTTCTTGCAATTTTTCTAAATATTTTATTTAGCTGTCTTTCAAGATTTCTTACTCCCGCTTCGGAGGTATAACCGTTGAGCATGGCAGATATAGCTTTGGGGATTATGGTTATTTTTCTTCTTTTAAGTCCGTTGTTCTCTTTTTGCCGGGGTATAAGATGCCGTTTTGCTATTGCGGTTTTCTCTTCTTCGGTATAGCCGGATAATTCTATTATTTCCATTCTATCAAGAAGAGCCGGAGGTATTGTATCTGTTATATTTGCGGTAAGTATAAACATTACTTTGGAAAGATCAAAGTTAAGGTTTATATAATGATCGCTAAATTCGGAGTTTTGCTCCGGATCAAGCGCTTCAAGAAGCGCGGAAGCGGGATCGCCTCGGAAATCCGCGCCTATTTTATCTATTTCATCCATCATAAAAACAGGATTGGCGCTTTTGCATTGTTTTAAACTTTGCAAAACTCTTCCCGGCAAAGAACCTATGTATGTTCTTCTGTGTCCTCTTATTTCAGCCTCGTCTTTTATGCCGCCCAAAGATATGCGAACAAACTTGCGCTTCATAGATTTTGCTATTGCTTTACCCAGAGATGTTTTTCCTACCCCCGGAGGTCCTACAAAGCATAAGATAGGTCCTCTCATTTCCGGATTTAATTTTTTAACGCTAAGATATTCTATAATTCTATCTTTAATATCTGTTAATCCGTAATGATGTTTATCCAGAACTGTTTTTGATTTTTTTATATCGTAATTATCTTTTGTAGATTTGCTCCACGGAAGATCTACAAGCCAATCGAGATATGTTCTTACCATAGAGGCTTCCGAAGCTTCCGGATGCATCTGTTCTAACCGTATTAATTGGCTTTCTGCCTCTTCTAACGCATGTTTGGGCATTTCTGCTTTTTTTATTTTTTTTTCGTATTCGATTATCTCTTCGTATTTTTCGTCTGTCTCGCCAAGCTCTTTGTTGATTGCCCTGACCTGTTCTTTTAAAAAATAATCGCGCTGGTTTTTTGTAATTTCATCTCTAACGTTAGCTTGTATTTTTGCCTGCATTTTGGAAAGAGCAACCTCTTTTGAAAGAAATTGGTTTACTTTTTTAAGGCGCTTTATAGGATCGACTATTTCCAAAATCATTTGGCATTCTTCATTTCTTAATCTCAGATTTGCGGCAACTATATCTGCCAATTTACCCGGCTCGGTTATTTTGGCAAAAAGAATCGCTATTTCTCCGTTCATTTCTCCGTTTATACGAAGAATTTTTTCGCAGTTCTGACGAACTGTGCGCATAAGAGCTTGACTTGCAAGGTCTTCTGCCGAAACTTTCGGCTCTTTTATAATTTGAATTTGCACCGTAAAAGATTTTTTTCTTTTTATATATTTTACTATTTGGGCTCTTACAATTCCGCGCACAAGAAGTTTTGTTTGTCCGTTAGGAATTTTAACTACGCGCAGTATTTTACATACGGTTCCCATAGTAAATATTGCGTCAGCTTTTGGATCGTCTGTTTCGGAATCTTTTTGAGTCGCTAAAAAGATGAAATTATCTTTTGACATTGCTTCATCTACGGCATTAACGGCTCTGTCTCGTCCTACAAAAAGCGGAAAAAGCATATCTGCAAACACAACTATATCTCTTACGGGAAGCAAAGGCATAACATTAGGTATTTTATCCAAATCCTCTTTGGCAAAGTTTAATATCGGTTCCGTGTCGGTTATAGATATAGCCATATAATAATCTCCTGTTTTTTTTCTTTTTTATTTTATTTTTTATTAATAACATCCGTATATATAATCGGCGCAAATAAGCGGTTAATATACAGGATAAAATATTTTTTCAGATACAGAAATACAAAGTAGAGATGTTGAATACAACCTCTATTTTGTTTTCTTGCTTATTGCTTTTACAAAAAAACTTTGGACATCTCCTTTTATAATCATTCTTTTTTGTATCTTAATTTTAATTATGATTCTTTATATATTTATAAATATTTTTCGTAGAAACAAGTTTTATTTTGTTCGCCTCCAAGACATGCGAAAATTTTAACCGCAGGAATACTTAAAGTATTTAGAGGATTAAAATTTTCGCATAACGCAGAAAACGGACAAAATAAAACTTGTTTCTACGAAAAATATTCAATATAATCTAATTAATATGATTGCAATATTATTTTTTATTTTCGGCGGATGTATAGGCAGTTTTCTTAATGTCTGTATTTACAGAATTCCGCAAAACAGATCAATTTTTACGCCCCGCTCCTTTTGCCAAAGATGCAAATCACCAATTAAATTTTATCATAATGTTCCAATAATAAGTTATATTATTATTAAAGGCAGATGCCCTTTTTGTAAAGAGAAAATATCTTATATATATATAACGGTAGAACTTTTATCCGCAGTTTTTGCTTTATTATATTTTTTAAAATTCGGCTTTTCCGCAGTTTTTGCATTTTTTTTTATTCTTACAAGCTTGCTTATTATAATATCTTTTATAGATGTTAAACGCGGCATAATTCCTAATTTTATCACTGTTCCGTTTACGACAATAGGCTTTGCTTTCTCTTTTGTTTTTAAAAAAATTAAGCCGTTTGATTCTTTTTTAGGGATTATAGCCGGCGCGGCGCTTCTTATGCTTATAGCTTGGATTTATAAAGCGGTAACAAAAAAAGATGGCATGGGCGGAGGCGATATTAAGCTTTTGGCTATGATCGGCGCTTTTATAGGCTTTAAAGGGGTATTATTTACCGTTACTATAAGCTCTTTATTGGGAAGCATTGCAGGAGCGCTTTGTTTTATTTTTATGAAAAAAAAAGATTTCAAATATCATGGGAGATTTTTATCGACAAATAAAATTTTACTTCCTTTTGCCCCTTTTTTATCTGCCGGGGCGATATTATATATTTTTTTCGGACAAGCTTTGATTAGCTGGTATATGAATCTTTTTACGGGCTTTATATGACGGAAATACAAAGATACAGGGAGACAAAGTCGGATTTCTAATCTTGGTATTAGCTTTTTTATTAATTTTATATATAAGACTTGATAAAAATAAAACCCATATAGTATATTGAAATCTGCAAATAAAAAATATCGTCAAAAGTTGCCTGAAAAATTAATAAAATATCTTATAACTTACTCGCTTTAACTCTTTATAATCGGTAGGATATAACAATGGATAATCAATTGGAAATTTTTCATTTCGATAAAAATAAAACAAGTTTTGAAAATTTTTGTCGTAAAAATGATATAATATATTGGTATGCAAGAGACCTAATGCTTTTTTTAGGATATTACGATTATAAGGGCTTTAAAAGAATCATCAATAAGGCAATATCCGCATGTATGACTTTAGACATAGATGTTTCGGAAAATTTTAAACAAATAGAGCGCGACATAGAAGGCAAAAAAGAAAAAGATTATAAGCTTTCCAGATTCGCCTGCTATTTGGCGGCAATGAACGGAGATACCAAAAAACAGAAGGTTGCGCAAGCCCAAGCTTATTTTGTAGCTATAGCGGAAAGTTTTAGAAATTATCTTGAAGAAGCCAGAAATATCGAAAGGGTTTTAATAAGAAACGAGGTTACGGACAGAGAAAAAACATTAAGTGGAACCGCAAACGAAAGAGGCGTTTACAATTATCCTTTGTTTCAAAATGCAGGTTACCGCGGCTTGTATAACATGAATTTAAATGATCTTAAAAACTATAAAGGGTTTGATAAAAAAGGAAGAACATTATTAGATTTTATGGGAAAAGAGGAGCTTGCGGCAAATCTGTTTCGATTAACCCAAACCGAATTAAAAATAAAAAAAGAGAATATAAAAGGGCAGAAACCTCTTGAAGCTGCTGCAGAAATAGCCGGAGTAGAGGTAAGAAAAACAATGAAACAGATAAGCAATATTTTGCCCGAAGATTTGGAACTTGTAGAAGATATAAAAAAGGTTAAAACCTCAATTAAGCGGACACATAAAAAGTTTTTAAAACAAAGCAATTAGATTTTTACCCTCGTCATTTCAATTATATACGAGATACAAAGTAACAGAGGGGCAGAGTAGAGACGTTGCGATGCAACGTCTCTACCGTAAAGGATTTTTTTCTACAAAAGGCATTAATCTTTGATAAAAAATAAAGGCTCCCGTTTTTTGTATTCGCATTCTATTAAAGCTTCGCTAATCATCTCCGAAATACTTTTTGAAACCTCATTTTTTTCCGCCTCCAGCAGTTTTACAATATTATCTAAAGTAAAATAAGCTTTTTCCGTTTTTAAAAGATATTTTATTCTTGTTTTTAAAAATTCTTCCCGCAAGGCTTTTGTAATATCTTTATCGTAATCGAAAATATGCGCATGATCGCCTCTGTAAGCCTGTTCGTAAGGCAGTCTTAAATCTGCCGCTATCAGATGTCTTATTCGGCTGTCGTATTTCATTATTTCGTATATGCAATTTAATTTTGCCGTAGTTGAAGTTGTTTTTTCAATAGGTCCCAGTTCTTCTATGGTTTTAACAAAATGATTTATTATGACGGCAAAATTTTCGGCTCTTTTTATATCGGTATGAGCCAAAGCTATTCTGCGTCTGTTAATTCCGCTTATTGTAAAAAGTTTTTTTATTGCGTTCACTCTGCTCCACGCATGATCTATGCCGTAAGAATGGTGGCATGCGTTCGGATCACAGCCTATTATTATAAGCCCCGAAGCGCCGGAAACAAATGCTTTTGCAAATATGGAAGGGTCAAGCTGGCCGGCGCATGTAACCGGAACTATATGGGCTCTGTGGTCGTATTTAATTCCTTTTTTGCCCGCATTATCTGCAGCCGGCGTTCCAGCCCATGCGCATGTAAGCGCTATTATCTGATCGGCTTCCATTTGACTTGCCAAAACAGAGATTCCGTTTTCTTTCTGCTCGCATGTATTATTTTGCAAAATTATTGCGTTATAAGGACAGGAAGCAGCGCATGTTCCGCCTCCGGTACAGCGCATAGGATCTATTATTCTTGTTAAAGCGCCTCCTTCCGCTTTTGATACGCTTATGGAACCGTTTTCGCAAAGCTGTTCGCAAAGACCGCATGCAACGCATTTTTCAGGATCTATGTAGCTTATAACATCCGGTATTATAAGCTCTTTTAAATTCGATTTGTTTAACATCTCTGAAACTTTCCTTGCCGCCTGCCTGCCTTGAGTAAGCGCGATGCTCAGATTGCACGGATAAAACGCGCTTCCCGCAACATAAGCCTCTTTGCATCCTATCATTTCAGGACGAACTTTAGGATCCGACGCAAATATAAATTCTCCTTTAATATAAGAGACATTAATAAGTCTCATTATTTCTGATACCTTGTATCCTATGCTTCGTTTCGGAGCCAATACCGTCCAATCGAAGGATATTTCTTCTTCTATGTTTGTTTTGGAATCACAGTAAACTATATATCCCTGCTGAAGTATAGGCGGAGTTATATCGGAATACGGTATCCAAGATATTTTTAATTCTCTGCTCAGCTTTCGCTCTGCAGAGGTTAAAGGAATAGGGATTTTATGATTGAATAGTATCGTTGCATGAGAGTTGTGGTAGCTTTCTCTGATTCGTCTTCCGATTTTCCAAGCAGAATCAAGAGAAAGTTTTGCAAATTCCGGCTGTTTTATTTCATAATCGTTTATTAAAAATACTATTTTTTTGTTTAAAACGCCGTTTGCATTTATATATTTTTCGATTTTCTCCATACTTATTACGGTTCCGCTTTTATCTTCGTATTCCGGCGAAGAAGCTTCCAATTTGCCGTCCAAGCATGCTATTACCGCCGCAACTTTATAGATTTTATTTGTATTATCCGCAAAATTTTCAACCGATATTCCATAGCCTCCGGTAATGCCGAAAATATTTTTAACTTTGCCTTCTGTTATAATTTTGGCGTTAGGATTTTCTTTTATTCTTTTTATTGTATTTTCTATAAATTTATCCCGATCTCTATCTCCGGGATACTTTTCTCTGATGTTTGCAAGCGCTTTATCATAATCGTTAATAAAATCGAATAGAATACATTTATGCCCGCTTGAAAGAAGCTCTGCCGCGGCTGAATATAAAGCCGCGCCGTTTCCTAATATCATAATCTGCCCTTCTACGTTTGCCTTGTCTCTTTTTATAGGTTTTAACGAATTAATATCGGCAGCCGCGGCTTTTATTAACCGGACGCTTTTTATTGCTTTTAATTCGGGATTAATATCCGATACGGAAGCGATATGCCCTCTGATATTAAGAATTTTTATTCTTTTTTTGGTAATCGGCGTATCTTTTAATTCGGTCTCAAATTTTTTAAGCATAAGCCTTTCTTCGCAACCGGCTATGATAATGCGGTTTAAATTGTTGTCAGCTATTGCTTCGGTTATTTTTTCAATACCCGGCTTTAAACAGGAATAGGGTATGATTTGGCAATGACAAATTTCGGCATCCTCTTTAAGTTTATTAATAATTATATTCAAATCTATTTGAGGTTCTATTTTGTTGCCGCATTTGCATATAAAAACGCCGGTTCTCGGATTGTTATTCATCTTTTTTCTCCTTGCTTAATAAACCGTCGAAATATTTTTTTTGCGCACATTATCAAATATACTTTCCATTTTGTCTGTAGGGCATACTGTAACGCAGCAGCCGCAGGCTACGCATACGTCCGTAGGCTGCATAAAAGGGGCGCCTATTTTTTTGCGGACTCCTCTATCTACTATTGATATTGCGGACAGCCCTACAACCTCTTCGCATACTCTTGCGCAAAGTCCGCATAATATACATGTTTCATTCTGATCTTTTATTGTAAATCTTGTAGAAGTTACTCCGTATTTTTTTGCCATAGCGGCTATTTCGGAACTTGCAGGACTTGAGGCAAGAAGCATCTCGAATATCCATCTTCTGATATTTTTTACTTTATCTGTTTCGGTATATACGTTGATTCCTTCCGCCGCCGGATATATGCAAGAAGCTACGGTTTTAGACCAACCGCCCTCTTTTAGTTCCACCATACAAAGCCTGCATGCTCCGCTTGGAGCTACCGCCTCGTTAAAACAAAGGGTCGGTATTTCGATATTATATTCTCTTGCGGTTTCAAGGATTGTCCATCCTTTCCGCGCCTTAACCTCTTTATCGTTGATTTTAAAACGGATCATTATGTTACGCCTCCGTATTATTATTTTAATAAACAGTTACCGCATTAAACTTGCAGGTTTCCATGCAGATGCCGCATCTGATACATTGTTCGGCGTCTATTATATGTGGTTCTTTTTTTTCACCGCTAATACATTGCTGCGGGCATTGGGCTTTGCAGCTTCCGCAGCCCGTGCAAAGTTTTGAATCTATTTTGTAAGTTATTAAATCTTTGCATACTCCTGCGGGACATTTTTTATCTTCTATATGAGCAAGATACTCGTCTTTAAAGTGTCTTATAGTGGAAAGCGCCGGACTCGGAGCGCTTGTTCCCAAAGCGCATAAAGCCCCGTCTTGAATCGCTTGCGCCAAACTTTCCAAAGCCTCTATATCCTCTTTCGAACCTATTCCTTTGGAAAAATTATCCAATATTTCGCGCATTCTTGTAAGCCCGAGCCTGCAAGGTATGCATTTGCCACAGGATTCCTCTTCCAAAAAACGTAAAAAATGACGCGCTACATCAACTACGCAGTCTCTTTTATCCATTACGATCATTCCGCCAGCTCCCATCATAGAACCGGCTTTGATCAAAGAATCGAAATCGACGGGACTCTCCTTTAATTTGTAAGGCAGACATCCCCCGGAAGGTCCGCCGGTTTGAACCGCTTTAAAAGGTTCGCCTCCGGGAACTCCGCCTCCTATATCTTCTACTATCATTGATAGCGGAACTCCCATAGGAACTTCGATTAATCCGGCATTGTTTATCTTTCCCGCCAAAGAAAAAACTTTTGTGCCCGCGTTTTTATACGAGCCGATTCCGGCATACCATTCGGCACCTTTCTCTATTATCTTAGGAACCGCCGCCCATGTCTCTATATTGTTTAATACCGTAGGTCTTCCCCATAAACCCTCCTCTACTGAACGGATATATTTGGGACGCGGATTGCCTGCTTTCCCTTCTATAGATGTAAATAAAGCGGTGGATTCTCCGCATACAAAGGCTCCGGCGCCTCTGTTAATTCTGGCGTCAAAAGAAAAATCGGAGCCGAGTATGTTTTTGCCCATTAATCCGCTCTCTCTTGCCTGCTCCATTGCAATTTCAAGCTTCGAGATAGCAAGAGGATATTCGGCTCTTATATAAAGATAACCGTTTTCCGCTCCTATGGCATAAGCGCCTATCATCAATCCTTCCAAAACCGCATGAGGGTCGCCTTCCATAATCGCCATATCCAAAAATGCTCCAGGATTCCCTTCGTCTCCGTTTACCACTACATAAGCCGGTTTTCCTTTCTTCTCTATTGCCAAAAGAGCGGATTTCCATTTTCTGCCAGTAGGAAAGCCAGCGCCGCCTCTGCCTCTTAAACCAGACTTTTCGATTTCAGCCACAACATGTTCAGGAGTCATTGAAGTTAAAGCTTTTCCCAACGCCAGATAACCTCCGGAGCCGATATAATCGTTTATATCGCAAGGGTCTATTGTTCCTATATTTTTTAATACCACTCTTTTTTGAAGCTTATAAAAAGGAATTTCTTTTTCCGTTAAAATTTCATTGCCGGTTTTAGGGTCTTTATATAGAAGTTTTTTAACAGGTTCGCCTTTTTTCAGCGTCTTCTCCACTATATCTTTACAATCTTTTGCCTTTACTTTTTGATAAAATATTCCCTGAGGACGAATAACTACAAGAGGACCTCTCGAACAAAATCCCTGACAACCGGTAGCCTTTATATAAGGAATTATATCCGCCTCTATTCCGGCTTCGTCAATCTCCTTTTCCAGAGCCTCTTTAACTTCCAAACTTCCGTTTACAGCGCATGCGGTTCCGAAACAGATTGCCACAACAGGCTTTTTAGGATCTTTTGAAGCTATAATTTTATCTTTAAGAGCTTTAATATCTTCGTAAGAATTCAAAGGAATAATATCAGCGCTTTTTTCCGTTTGTTTAAATACAGCTTTCACTATTTACTCCTCTCATGTCTTCTTGATCTATTTCGGATAATATTTTTCCGATTTTTTTTGCGTTTGTATTCGGATGATATTTTTCGTCAACCAACATAACCGGCGCAAGAGCGCATGCGCCTACGCAGTTTACTGTTTCCAGCGTATAACGCATATCTTTTGAAGTGGCTCCGGGCTCGACTCCTATACGGCGCTTTAATTCCTCCGCCAAGCGCCCGCCGCCTTTAAGATGACATGCAGTTCCTAAACAAACCTTTATCTCGTGTTCTCCTTTAGGTTCGAGTCTGAAAGATTTATAAAAAGTCGCCACCGAATATGCTCTGCTTATAGGAACCTTTATATATTCGCATACGGTTTTCATATTTTCTTGCGATATATAACCGTATGCGTCTTGTATATCCTGTAATAAGAATATAAGATATTCGGAACTGGCAGGATATTTATCCAATATTTTATCCATCCCTTTTTTCGCTCCGCATTTACACATATTTTCCTTCTCCTCTATCCGAATTTACAATTTATTTTAAAAATATTAGGGTTATTTTGCCTAAAATATAAATCAATTATTAAGTTTTTCATAATTAAAAGAAGATGCCCTTTTTGTAAAGAGAGAATATTATCAAAATATGTAAACAATTTATGCTTACGGCTTTAATCTATAAAATTTTGATAAAAAAAATTGGATATAGATACCAGAAGGCAGGCAAAGCAAATAGGATATCTGAAGCCTCTTACAAGACGCCAGATTTATAAAAATCTTTTATATCTTTGATAGCAAGCGAAACGATATTTTTATTTTTTAACCCTTTTATGATGAAATTTCTTTCTTCGGTTACCCTGCCTATGCAATAACAAGGAAGCCCTTCGAAAATTTTTTCTATCTTTTTTTTATTTTTACAATTTACGGTTATTATGAATCTGCCCGGAGATTCGGAAAAAAATAGTATGTCATCTCTTATTTTTTTTTCGGAATTTAATAACGCAATTTTGTTTAAATTGATTTCCGCTCCGAGTTCTCCCGCCGCGCAACAAAGCGCCGAATGAACCGCAAGCCCGCCTCTGTATATGCCGCGAGCAGAGGATATAAGAGATTTTTTTATAGCGGAAAAAAGAGCCTTATATAATGATAAAAATTTTTTGAAATTATTTATTCTCGGAACATTTAAGCCTATATAACCGAGTATTTCGTAATATGCGGAGCCGCCGAGTTGGTTTTTTGTATTTCCGAGCAGATATATAATATCTCCTGGGTTTTTAAAGTCCATAGTAACGCATTTTCTTATGTCTTCCACTATGCTTACTGCAGAAAAGCATAATGTTTCGGGAGCGGATATTTTATGTATTTTTCCGTATTGATCCGGTATCTGCCCGTCTGCATACATGCTGTCTTTGCCGGAGATAAGCGGAATTTTATAGGATAAGCATATTCTTTTTAATGCAATGCAGGAGCGGACTAATTTTGCCGCTTTTAATTTTCCGTCAGGATTATTTTTTTTGTCATATCGTATATCTGGCCAGCAAAAATTATCTATGCCGCTTATGTAATTGATATTTCCGCCTACGGATATAACTCTTCTTACCGCCTCGTCAACAACCGCCTGCGTCATATAATAGGTATCTATTTCGGAATAAAAAGGAAGTATTGCGTTTGCAAAGGATAACCCCTTGTAAGAATTAAAATCCGGCTTTATTACTACGGCATCTGAAAAAACGTCTCTATTTTTTCCTACAAGAGGCTTTATAATGCTTTGTCCTAATACTTCATGATCATATTGTCTTATAACAGATTCTTTTGAAGATATATTTCGGCTTTTTAAAATATTTTTTAATAATTTATTATAATCTCTCGGCTGTTGGATAACAGGTTCGAATAACCCTCGCTTTTTAGGGGGCGTCCAAACCGCATCGAATTCGGACTGCAAAAAGCCGTTTCTTAAAAAATCAAGTTCTATATAAGCAAGGGTTTTATCTTTATAAGTTATATGTAAAGCGCCGTAGTTTGTATATTCGCCTATTATGCTGCTTTTAACGCCATATTTTTTTGAAAGCCGCATAAATGTTTTAAGATTTTTCGGAGATATTGCAATTGTCATTCTTTCTTGAGATTCCGAAACCCATATTTCCCAAAAATCAAGCGAATCGTACTTTAAAGGAACTTTTGAAAGATCAACTTTTGCTCCGCCGGAACAATATGCGGATTCGCAAACGGAACCGGATAATCCTCCGGCGCCGTTATCTGTAATATATTCGATTAATCCTTTATCTCTTGCCTCTATAAGAAAATCCTGCATCTTTTTTTGAGTATAAGGATCTCCTATTTGAACATGGCTTGCCGGAGTATCCGAAGATAATATTTCTGAAGATGCCGTGGCGCCGTGTATGCCGTCTTTGCCAACCAATCCGCCGGACATTATTATAAGATGGCCGGCTTCGGTTTTTTTTATTTCGGAAGGCTCTTTTTTTATTTTTGCAGGCATTATTCCTATTGCGGTTACAAAAACAAGGCTTTTGCCGATATACTTATCGTTAAAAATAATGCTGCCGAAAGAGGTGGGCACTCCGCTTTTATTGCCTCCGTCTTTTACCCCTTCTATTACTCCGTATAGAAGGCGTTTCGGATGAAGCTTCGGTTTTAAATTTCCTTTATAATTAATATCTCCTACGCAAAACCCGAAGCTTCCCATTATAGGTTTTGCGCCTTTTCCCGCTCCCATTATATCTCGAAAAACTCCGAGTATGCCCGTAATCGCTCCGCCGTAAGCCTCCAAATTGGAAGGAGAATTATGAGTTTCGCCCGTAACCGCATAATTATAGCGATTGTTAAAGCTGACTATTCCGGCGTTATCCCATAATACGGAAACAATCTCTTTTTTATCTTTTTTGAGTTTTAATGTCGGATTTTTTATATATTGCGCAAAAAGATTATTAATTGTTAATCTTTTGCCTGTTTCTTTGTCAAAGTAACGATACAAACCTCTAAAAGTGTTATGGCAACAATGATCGCTTCTTGCTTGGGCAATACATTCCAGCTCCAAATCGGTAGGTTTAGTTAAATTATATTCGGCTCTTTTTTTTAATATTTTATTATCGTTAAAATAAGAATAAATTGCCGAAACATCTTTTTTTACAAGAGGTATTCCTCTTTTTTTAAGTATTTCGTTTAAGGTTTTTGCGGAATTTACAGATATTATTTCAAGTTTCGGTTTATAACCTTTTTTTATTTGCGGAATAATATCGGCTATATTTTTTTTAAAATTCCATTGCTTATTATTATATATTTTAGATTCGGATATTATATCGTTTGCCAAAAGTTCGTCTGCAATTTTTTTAATATCTTGATAAGTAAGATTTGCGTCTGTTATGCAGTATCTTTTTGAAGTGTGAATGGAATTGTTTTTACCGAATTTTTTAATTTTTAAAAAATCTTCGATAGCCTCTTTTGCGCAGTCTGCGCCGTTATCTTTTACTCCGACTTTAAATCCTGCCCAAATTGTCCAATCAAAATTAATAGGCGGCAAATTATAAGAAAAAATTTGAGTAACAGGATTTGTAAATTCTTCGGCTATAATATCAAGCTCTTTTTCCGAAAAATCCGCATTAATCGCTATAATATTTATTACTCGGACATCTTCTATATCAATATTAAAATACTCTTTTGCTTTCTTTTTAATATTTTCGCCTTCGGCGTCAAAAATATCAGGCTTTAAAGCTATTTCCAATATATGCGGCATAGTTTTATGTTTGTCTCCTAATCCAACGCATTATAAATAGCCGTTTTTAATCCTTCAATTTTCTCTTTGGAAAATATTTTGTCTCCGTATAAATTTCTTACATAAAAAACATCTATTACTCTGTCCGCTTTTGTGGCTATTTTTGCAATTCTAATATCTATCTCTTTTCCAAATATTGCGTCTGTTATTCTAAAAAGAAGATCCTGCGCGTCATAAGTTGTAACCTCTATAACCGAAAAAAATTTCGAGATATTATTGTTTATCGAAACTTTGTTGGCTTTGGTTTCGCAGTAGTTTTTATTTTTTTTGATATTGTAATCTTTTTTTCTTTTTTCCAGCGCTTCTTGTATATTAAGTTTGTCGGAAAGAGCAAGATTAAGAGATGCCTCTGCTTTTTTCCATTTTTCCCGTTCAAAAATTTTATCTTTCGGAGGTTTGACTATAAAAATATCCAAAGCAATTCCGTTTCTCCAAGTATTGATTTGGGCGTCTAATACTTCTATTCCGTTTAATACAAGAACTCCGGCAATTTTAGAAAAAAGCCCCTGTTTGTCTTTACTACATAATGTAATTTTTCTTGTATCGGATTCTATTATCTTTTTTATATCCCATACAAAATTATTATCTTTTAACTGTTCGTATAGTTTTATATGCTCTTTTATATCTTTTATATCAGTATATAAAAGATATCGCGGAGACATTGAATCAAAAATAGCGGGGTTTAAAGGAAGAATCTTTTCTTTTTTCGCTTCGATTATCTCTATTGTCTGCTCGCTTGCCAATTCTCCGTTTTCTATTATGTCGAAGGTTTTAAAAAAAATATCCTGCAGTAAAGCTTCCCTCCATTTGTTCCAAGCTTTAGTTCCTGTGGCTATAGAATCCGCAACCGTTAAAAGATATAACATTGTAAGACGTTCAATTGTTTTTATTTTACGCGCGCAAAATATTGCGGTTGATTCATCCTGAATGTCTCTTCTTGTGGCGGTTTTTATTAAAAAAAGATGATTTTTTATTAAAAAAGATACGGTATCTATAGCTTCTGTTTTTAATTTTTTTTCTTTTAAGATTTCACAGGCAATCTTTGCGCCTGTTTCGGAATGCTCGCCTGCGGAGTATCCTTTTCCTATATCGTGTAAAAGCGCCGCCCATAAAAGAGGTTTTTTATTTATAAGAGTTTTATAAAGCTCGTCGCAAAGGGTATCGGATGTTATATCTTCGGATGTTCCGAAGCGTTTAATTGTTTTAAGAGTATAAAGCGAATGCTTGTCAACCGGATATATATGATAATCGTTATATTGTATAAGATCCGTTATCTCTTTAAATTCCGGAATATATTTAACTAAAACTCCTCTGTTTAACATTAAATTTAATGTATTGAAATTAGACAAAGGCATAAGAAGTATCTTTTCAAAAGATTTTAAAAGAGCCTGCGAGTTCTGATATTTGCGATCTATTAAATATAAAAAATCTTCGGTAAGTCTTTTTGCCTCTGCACTTAACGGAATATCAAGTTTGGCGCTGTGTTGAAAAATTTTAATTAAAAGTTCTGGGTTTTCCAATATGGCTTCCGAAGAAGAATATTGAATATAATCCCGTTTTATTATAAGCCCTTTTTCAGGTTTTTTTAAATTCTTTCTTTTAATCTCAGGTTTTTTCGGTCTGCATTTTTCATATATAAAAATCAAAAAAAGGTCTTTTATAAATTCCATCCTATTATGAAGCGTTCCTAAAAAAACCTCTACCGGCTTTCTGTTTTTTATTCGGACAAAATTCATATCGGAAGCGGTCGGTATCTGATACTCTTTATAAAGGTAATCGCATTTTCTTTTTGTAATATAATGAAGCCTGTTTCTCACATTCCATATAAAATCAAGGGAGTCTTTTAATTTATTAAATTCTTCATACGAGAATACGCCTGTGCGTTCAAGGTCTTTGAAATCGCGAAGCCCGAATTTAATGCGGGCTATCCATAAAATAGTATGACAATCTCTAAGTCCGCCTTTTCCCTCTTTTAAATTGGGCTCCAACAAATATGAAGAATCTCCGAATTTTTTATGACGCTCTTTATTTGTTTCTATAAGCCAACTCGTTATTGTTTGAGATTCGGCTGATTTGACTTTTTCTTTCAGATTATCGGCAAGTTTTAAATATAAAAATTTGTTTCCGCATAAGAATCGTAAATCAAGCAAAGCCGTAAAAGTTTCAAAATGCTCTTTTTCTATCTTTATCGGCTCTTTTACGTTTTTAAAAGAATATCCCACGTCAAATTTCATATCCCATAAAGGATATATAATCCTGCTTATAAAATCTTCGGAAGTTTTCGGAAGCCTGCCTTCAAACAAAATTATTATATCAATATCCGAACATATCGCCTGCTCTTTTCTTCCGTAGCCTCCCAAAGCTGCAATCGCATATTTTTTTATATCCGGTTCAATTTTTTTATCAGCGCCTGCAATTTTAAATGCGGATTTAAAATATCTATCTATTAATCCGCAATGCTTATATAAAAAATCGGAAGCTTTGTTTTTTAAAAACAAATTTATAAGCTTTTCTCTTTCTGCTTCCAATATTTTTATAGGAGATAAATTTATATCCATTTTTAAATTATACGACTTTATTTTTTCGGTTATTTTTTTTACAAAATAGAAAGCGTTAAATCTCCTTTATCCCTTTCTATCTTTTTTCTAACAATATTTTATCATAGGATTAGGCAGTCTCGAATCAATAGCCGCAGATTTATTTCTGAATTTTAACGGTTTTAAATTCTGAACCCTTTTTAATTTTGTAGTTTCAATTCTTTTAAGATAATCTTCCTCCGTAATATCAGGATGATATTTTTTTATTCTACAAGCATCCGTTACAAAATATATTTTAAACTTATTAATAGAATATGATTTATTTAAAAGAATATCTTTAAATCTTTCACACATAAAATCTTTTACCGCAGTTTTAAATTTTGCCTTAATATTGTTCACCTTAAAACCGGCGGGAGATTTTATATTCTTTAATTCCACAAGATATAAATCGTAAAGGTTATTTTTTTTACATTTCACTATAATAAGGCAGTCCGGCGAAGGCGGAGTTTCTGCCATCTTTAAGGAGGCATAATATTTATCTATTTTTAATACTATATAGTCTTCGTCCTGTATTTTGTCGTCTATTTCTGCGGAAATACCATTTTCTTTGCATAATAGGCTTTTAAACCAAAACCGTTCTTGGTCTTCATTAATTTTATCTATCATTCTGTTCATCATTTAATTTGTCTATAAAATTCATCTTTTCTTCAAATAATTCTTCGGCTGTCTCCAAAAAATTATCATCGTCTATCCCCAATTCGTCTATTTTAGATTTTTTAACAATACTTCCTGTTTTTGTCTCCTCAAAAACCGAAACATCTACATCTTTGGGTAAAAGCTCCTTTGCAAGAATAAGATTATTCATCTTTGTAAAAATATTATTGCTATGAGAAGTTATTACAATTTTAACCCCTATTTTAGTTAATCTGCAAAAAATCTCCGTTAATTGAAGCTGCACTTTCGGATGAAGATGAGCCTCCGGCTCTTCTATAAATATTAACGGGCTAAACATAATGTCATAATTACTATATAATCCGATTTTATAAAGTATTATATGTTTTAAATATAAAACTATAGGGGGCAAGTTCCGAAACCATTGAAGAAGCCGTTGAAATTTCTATTGTTATATCCGAATTATCAGGGCTGTAATATATTCTTTTATCTTTATCGTCAAAAGACACTTTTCCTTTAATAATTTCCAGATCAATATCTTCACGTGATTTATATAATTCGGCTTGCCGTATGCCAAGTTTTCGATTTGCGTATGTCCCGGAAAGATGCATGAAATAATCGCTTACAGGTTCGGATAATCGGGGAATTTCAAATTTTTTGGCAATGTGTCTTCTTTGTTTGGATAATTCTGCAAATATTTCGGAATAACTGCTTAAAGCCTGATATAAACCTGTTCTTGAAGCGGGCATATAATAAACATTAGTGACGGCTTCTCTTATCTCTTCAAAAAGCGATAAACAACCCATTATTAGATGTAAGCCACCAGCTATATGAAAAGAGTTATTGTTGTTAATGGCAAGACATAATGTGATTTTATCTTTGCTTGTTCCCGAATTTTCATTCAAGGCGGTATTTTTTACAATTATCTCTCGTTTTAGAATTACTTTATCTATCAGAATTTCTTTTTCTATTATAAATGCAGCTTCTAAAGAATCAAAATTTAAAATTATTTTGGGATAATTTTTTGAAAACTTATTTTTAAGCTTTTCCAAATCGCCGAAAGTGGAATAAAAGGAATCCGTGAGTTTTTCGGTAAAGTTTTTTAAAAACATGTTTTTAAAAAAGCTTTCAAATTTTTTTGTTATATTATTTTCATTTTGTTCTAAGGATAAAAATTCTTCTTGATTTTTTTTATGCTTACTTATTATTTCTTTAATCAGAAGTTCCATCGAAGTAGTAATTTCCATACTATTAATATCAAGAAGCTGTTTAAGAATAAGATACGTCGCAGATATTGCATAAGATTTGCCGGTATTATTTTTGCCGAATATTCCTATAAAAGATTTGTTTAAATCAAATTCAAACTCTTTTATGGGACCAAAATCTGTTATTTTAATCTTCATTTTACTTTTCCTATTTATAAGACAAGTTGAAGCGGTTATTTTTTTTACAAAATAAAAACCGTTAAAAAAATTATTTAAATCGTTAAATATCCTATCTTCCTTCTTCTAATCATTCTGCCTCAAATGCTTTACGATATGTCCAATTTCAGAAAAAATAATCTCGTTGCAAGCGTCTTGGCAGGCGTTAAGGCTTCCGGGAAGTAAAAAAACAACTTTTTTTTTAATAATTCCTGCGCAAGCGCCGGATAACGCGGCAGCCGCTCCTATTTTATTATAACTTACCAAAGTAAAAACCTCTGAAAACGCCGTTAAGGTTTTATCGAATAACGGGCTTATTGCCTCAACCGTTACATCTTTTTCCGAAAGTCCGGTTCCGCCAGTTAAAATTAAAGCGTCCGTTTTAAATTTATCCAAAGCTTCCGAAACTTTTATTATAATATCTTTTTTATCGTCTTTTGCCATACTTCTATAAACTACTTTATGCCCGTTTTTTTCCGCCGCCTCTTTTATCCAGTCTCCGCTTTTATCCTCTTTAATATTTCTTGTAGAAGATACGCTGATTATCCCGAAATTTAAATTTTTTAATATATTATCTTTATGCGTCATTATAGTTTCTTTTTTCTTTTTGCTCGTTTATAAATATTTCCTCTTGTTCTTATTACGGTTACGGTAATAAGCTCATCTTCAAGATAAAAAACAATCCGATATTCCGGTTTTTGCAGTCTTTTTATCCTTACTGCAAGCTCTGTATTAAGCATATATGCGGATTCTATCATTAACGCCTCCTTTATTCTATTTAACGGTATCAGAGTAACAAAGATACAAAGTTTAAAATGTTTATTTTAAAACTTTTTGTATAAAAGATTTCCTTTTTCCCTCTTTTCCTCTGTATCTTTCTTCCTTTTTTAACTAAAAAAAATCCCAAGCGCAACAGATTATAAAACGGCGTTGACAATCCGTAGTCATAAGAATACAAATAAATCTATAATGCAAATCGGAAAAACAGAAAAATTTGCCAAATGGATAGACGGATTGTCGGACATAAAAGCCCGCGCAAAAGGAATGTCTCAAGCGGCGCGCTAATCCGGATTATCGATAGAAAACCTTTACAAAGCGTTATCCGGCGAAAGAAATCCTAATTTCGACACAATACTTAAAGTTATAGGCGCTCTCGGCTTAAAACTGCATGTCAAAACCGCTTGAAAAAATAATACGCAAAAGGAATAGAAAAAAGAGGAATAAAAAATATTAGAACGTTTTCGTAAAATTTATAATCTTACATATATTCAAACAACCTTAAAGGTTTTATGGAGATTCGTTTAGAAATTGTCAAAACAGGTAGAGACGCCGCAATACAGCGCTTTATACGGTTTTTTATAAACTACGGCTTATTTACTAACATATATATTGAAATTAAAAGCAAAAAAGATTAATTATCTATTTAAAAAAAATTAAACTTCAAATTAAAAGAGAAAAATGACAAAAGAAGAACATATTGCTTATTGGCGAAAAACCGCTTCCCATGATCTTGAATCCGCCGCAAGCATGTTTAAATCAAAACGCTATGATTGATGTTTATTTGTCGGGCATTTGGCATTAGAAAAAATATTAAAAGCAGTATTTGTTGACAAGAATAATAATGATACGCCGCCTAAAATTCATAATCTCGTGCGTTTGACAGAATTATCGAAGATAAAACCGAATAATGAACAGAAATTTCTTTTGGATAAAATAAATGATTTCAATATTCAGATACGCTATCCCGATTATAAACTTGAATTTTATCAGCGATGCACAAAAGAGTTTACTAATAAATATTTTGATAAAATTAAGGAGTTTTACAAATGGTTCGACTCCCTATTAAAATAAAAAACAGAATAGAAAAATATCTTAACCTTCTAATCAAAAATAATATTCCCATAAAAAAAGCGGTTCTATTCGGCAGCTATGCTAAAGGAAATTATAATAAATGGAGCGATATTGATATTGCTTTGGTTTCGGACATATTCACAGGCGATAGAATTGAGGATAAAGATAAAATAAGAAGTCTAACCTTATCCGTTAGCAGCGAAATAGAAGTTCTGCCCTTTTCGCCCGCCGATTTTAACCTGCATAACCCGTTTGCAAAAGAAATTTTAAAAACAGGAATAAAGTTAATATAAAAACGGCGATTTCTATTCGGCATTATGTAAAGGCGCCGCAATACAGTGCCTCTACAATGCTTGACTTCATTTTATTTCGTAATTATTTTCTAATACTGCTAAGTACTCCTATAGCATCCAATATAGTCTTCAATGATAAGCAATTAGCGAAGTTTTTCTGATTACACATAGTTGTCGAACTTTCAATAAACGAAAAATACCCATTAATACCTTCTATATATATGTCGTAGCCATGAAAAATCTCACCTTGCATCCGCCGGCAATATAACTTTGCATTGCCGGGTCCGGGATCACTTTCAACATCCCTTCTCAACCTCATAATTCTTCTTCTTTGGGCCTCAAGCTGTCTCCGAGCCTTTTCTGCCTCTATAATACAAGGATTCCACAATACTCGCCATCGTTGAGAAGTACACTCCCTAAACGATAGGCTTAAGGCGCTCATTGCACTTTCAAGCTCATGTGTTGTCAGTTCATATTGTCTCCTTGCCGCCCTAAGTCTCTCCCATATCTGATCGCTGTTGCTATTATCGCAGTCAATATAATTCGTATGTGTGCTTTCTGGTACAGGAACTGTATTATTATCTTCAGTTCCATAAACCGCTGCCGGCACTATCAGATAGTATAAAATGCACCCTAACAATAATATTCTATATTTCATTTGTTCTCTCCTTTTAAATTTTATTAAAACTTAACCGTAACCGTATTGCTCGGCATTCCGTCTCCGAATGGTTAAAATCCGCATTGTCGGATTGATTTAAAAAATATTGGAAAAATCAGAGAAGTAATAAGAGAAGAAAAAAGTTTTACATAAGTAATGAGGCTTAAATCAGTTTCAGGCGAAGTCCTTTTTTTCTATATTAACGCAAAAACTTTTTGTCAAACCTGATTAAGAGGGGAGGAAGAGGTTTTTTATTTTTTTGCTTAATATTTAATTATGAGATACAAAGAGAAAAAGGAAGATAGGAAGCGGTTTGTTTACGCGTCTTGTCAACCGAAGGGAGAAATCCCTTGATTAAAATTATAAAAAACAATTCATTTTAAACTTTGTCCCTATGTCCCTATATATTTGTTAATCGAATAAATCGAAAAACGGAGACGGGATTTCGGATAACGAAAAAAAATACGGAAAAACGAAAAAAAATTATGAACAAATTTTATATTTTTATCATGCGTCTTATAGTAGGCGCTGCTTTCGGAATTTTGCTTACAAGGGCTTTTTACCCGGATAAACATATCTTTTATTCGGCGGGGCTTGGAGTTTTTATGGTTATGCTTGCATATTTTTTTGAATATATTCACAAAAACAGAAAAAAAACCGATTAAAGCCGGTTTAATTTTAAAATAAGACCCTTGCATAACAAAAAATTTTGTTTATTTCCCTGTCTTGCTCAAATTTTAAACGCGGGCATACTTACGGTATTTCGAGTGGTAAGATTTGAGTATAACGCAGAAAATAAGAAGTCTGGCAAGGGTCTTAATAAGGAGTAAAGATTGAAAGATATTATTCTGGGCACATCGGGGCATATTGATCATGGAAAAACAAGTCTTATAAAGGCGCTTACCGGCATTGATACTGATAGGCTTAAAGAAGAGAAAGAAAGAGGCATTACAATTGAGCTTGGTTTTGCCTCTTTAACTTTGCCTAATGGAAGGCGATTGGGGGTGGTGGATGTTCCGGGACACGAAAAGTTTGTAAAAAATATGGTCGCGGGCGCAACCGGGATTGATTTGGTTGCAATGATTATAGCGGCGGACGAAGGTATTATGCCGCAGACGAAAGAGCATATGGAGATTTGTTCTTTGTTGGGAATAAAGCATGGAATTGTGGCGCTTACAAAAATTGATATGGTTGAAGAAGATTGGCTTGATCTTGTAATAGAGGAGATTACCGAGTTTACAAAAGAGACATTTTTGGAAAACGCGCCGATAATTCCGGTATCTTCAACAACGGGCGCGGGTATTGACGAATTTGCGGCAGCTCTTGAAAATATTGCCGAAAAAATACCGGAGCGGATCTGTTTAAATAGGTTTCGGCTTCCCATAGACAGGGTTTTTACGATGAAGGGTTTCGGAACGGTTATTACGGGAACAGTTATTGCCGGAACGGTTAAAACCGGAGATACCGTTTGTATTTATCCGCCTGAGATTATATCGAAGGTAAGAGGGGTTCAGGTTCATAGCCAAAGCGTAAACGAAGCGAGAGCGGGAACAAGATGCGCAATTAATTTTCAGGGGCTTGAAAAATCTCTTTTAAATAGGGGGTATGCAGTTTCGGAAAAAAATTTTTTAAAACCGAGTTATATTATAGACGTTGAGCTTAATTATCTTAAAAGCGCAAAAAAGCCATTAAAAAACAATACAAAGGTTCGTTTTCATACTGCAACGGTGGAAACTATGGCAAATCTGATTTTGTTAGATAAAGAAAAGCTTGAGACAGGGGAGAGTTGTTTTGCGCAGATTAGGCTTTATACTCCTATTGCGGCGGTAAAAGATGACAGATTTGTTATAAGAAGTTATTCTCCGGTTAAAACTATTGGCGGCGGAGTTATTTTAAATCCTATCGCAAAAAAGTTAAAGCTTGAGGCAAAAGATAAAATTTGCGCTGTTAAAGATGCTTTTAAAGAAGATACGGAACAGATTTTACTTTTTCATATAAAAGAAGCCGGACATAAGGGGCTTGGATTATCGGATTTGATTATTATGACAAATATTGCCGAAAAGAGGTTAAACGCTGTTTTGGCAAAATATCTTTCTTCAAAAACCGTAATTTTATTGGATAAAGAAAATAGAATTTATATCCATAAAGATACGTTAGAAGCTTTGATTGAAAATACTAAAAAACGGCTTGAAGTTTTTCATAAAGATAATCCGCTTAAAGAAGGAATTTTAAAAGAGGAGTTAAAATCTAAAATTCTTTACGATATTAAGCCGAAGCTTTTTAATCTTATTTTAAATAATATGATAAAAAGCGGGATTATTGTTTTGGCTGAAGATATTGTGAGGCTTGCAGCACATAAGGTTTTGCTTTTGGCGGATCACAAGAAGATTAGAGAAGATATTTTAAAAGATTATGAAAAAGGCGGATTAACTCCGGCTTATGCAAGCGGGTTGATTAAAAAATTTGATATAAACGCAAAGGACGCAAAGGAGTTGTTTGCTATGCTGATAAAAGAGGGGCTTTTGGTTAAAGCAAAGGAGGATTTGTATTTTAACGCCGATGCCGTAAATTTGCTTAAGGAAAAGCTTGTAAAATTTTTGCAGGATAATAAGGAGATTACCGCGGCTCAATTTAAAAAGATTGCCCGGGTTCCGAGAAAATTTCTTATTCCGTTGTTAGAATTTTTTGATTTAAGCGGAGTTACGATAAGGGTGGGGGATCAAAGGATTTTAAGGGGGAAATAATTAAGGGATTTCTCCTCGCTGCGCTCGTCAAAATGGCTGACTTTTTATTTTTGAGGATTAAAATTTTTATCCAACGCCGAAATCAACGCATGCGGCAATACTTCATCCATATGCTCTACGCTTATTATTTCAACTTCGGACATTATTGTTTTTGACGTTTCTTTTAGGTCTTTTTCGTTTTCTTTGGGTATTATGATTTTTTTTATTCCGCTTGTATAGGCGGCTATTATTTTTTCTTTTAATCCGCCTATGGGAAGAACTCTTCCGCGCAGGGTTAATTCGCCTGTCATTGCTATGTTGTTATAAACGGGTCTTTTTGTAACGGCGGATATTATTGCAGTGCACATTGTAATTCCTGCAGATGGTCCGTCTTTTGGAATTGCGCCTTCGGGAACGTGTATGTGTATGTCGAAGTTTTTATAAAAATCTTCTTCTATATTTAATTTGTCTGATCTGGAACGAACGTAGCTTAGTGCTGCGCTTGCGGATTCTTTCATTACGTCTCCGAGTTTTCCCGTAGTAAGAACGTTTCCTTTGCCTTTCATTATGAGCGCTTCTACGTTAAGAAGTTCTCCGCCGGCTTGCGTCCACGCCAAGCCGTTTACAAGCCCTATTTGGTTTTTATCTTCTATTTGGTTTCGTTTGAATTTATAAACTCCGAGATAGTTTTTAATTGAGCTTTTTATTATTCTAAATGGCTTGTCTTTTTTGTCTTTTACTATTTGTTTTGCAATTTTTCTGCAGATCGAGGCGATTTCTCGCTCCAGATTTCTTACTCCGGCTTCTTTGGTGTATCTGCTTATTATTGTGGCTATTGCGTCGTGAGTAAAGCTTATTTTTCTGCCTTCAAGCCCGTTTAATTTTATTTGCTTTGATATTAGAAAAGTTTTTGCTATCTCAAGCTTTTCGTCTTCGGTATATCCGTGTAGTTTTATAACTTCCATTCTGTCTTGAAGGGGCAAAGGTATTTCGTGTAAAACGTTTGCGGTTGTTATAAATAGTATGTCGGAAAGGTCGTAATCAATATCAAGGTAATGATCGTTGAATGTGTTGTTTTGTTCGGGGTCTAATACTTCCAAAAGCGCGGAAGAGGGGTCGCCTCTAAAGTCCATGCTCATTTTATCAACTTCGTCAAGGCAGAAAACGGGGTTGTTTGCTCCGGCTTTTTTAAGCGATTGTATTACTTTGCCCGGCATTGCTCCTATGTATGTGCGCCTGTGTCCTCGTATTTCGGCTTCGTCTCTTACTCCGCCAAGAGAAAGCCGGACAAATTTTCTGCCGGTTGCTCTTGCAACCGATTTCGCAAGCGAGGTTTTGCCTACTCCCGGAGGTCCTACAAAGCATAATATTGGTCCGCGGACTTTTTTTATCAGAAGTTGGACGGCAAGATATTCTAATATTCTTTCTTTCGGCTTTTTTAGTCCGTAATGGTCTTCATCCAATATTATTTCCGCCTCTGTTATATTTTCTAATATTTCGCTTTGTTCATACCAGGGCAGGCTTATTATCCAATCTATGTAGTTTCGTATAACTGCTGCTTCGGGAGATATCGAAGCCATTTTTTTTAGTTTGGAAAATTCATGCTTTGCTTTTTTTACCGCCTCTTCGGACATTTCTTTTTTGTTTATTTGTTCTTCAAGGTCTTTTAATTCGTCTCCGGTATCCTCTTCTTTTCCCATCTCTTTTTTTAAGGCTTTTATTTTTTCGTTAAGATAATAATCTTTATGAGCCTTATCCATTTTCTCTTTTACGTTCTCTTTTATTTTGTTTTCCATTTTAAATATTTCTATTTCCATGTCTATAAAAGATAGTAAAAGGTTTAAACGCTTGCTTAAAGATTTTTCTTTAAGCAGTTTGAGTTTATCCGGAACTTTAAATGCAAAATGAGACGCGATTGTGTCTGACATCTGAGAATGATCCGTAAGAGACGCTATGTTTTTTATTAATTCGTTTGGGATTGAAGAATTTATTTTGCCGTAATTTTCAAAGCTTTTTATTATTGACCGTCTTAAAGCTTCCGCTTCCGCAGTGTCTATTTGTAAATCTTTTATCGGCGCGACTTCTGCGGATATAAATTTATCATTGTTTATAAAGCGGACTATTTCGCCTCTTATTTTGCCTTCTACCAAAACTTTTATGTTTCCGTCCGGCAGTCTTAATATTTGTAAAACGCTGCCTATTGTTCCCGTTTGGCTTATGTTTTTTTTAACTTCCTGCTCTTTTCCTTTTTTGCCGATAGTAGTTATGGTCTCAATGGCAAGAAATATTTTTTTATCTTTTGCCATCGCGTCTATAAGTCCGTTTATCGATTTTGTTTTGCCTATAAACAACGGTATTACCATATACGGAAATACTACTATGTCTCTTAAAGGTAAAACGGGTATCATAACCATTGATTCGTTAGAATCGTTTTGCGTAAAAAATTTCATGTTTTTTTTATTTTATTGCTTCGCTTAATATTATTTTTTTCTTTTAACAGATATAAAGTAACAAAATTTAATCGGTTTTATTTTTGTTTGTTTTCTTTATTTCGCTCTTTATGCCTTTTGTCTTTTTTGTTCAAATAACAGTATCGGCTCTTGTGCATTTAAAATTACTTCCTCTCCTATTACGCATTCCTTTACGTCTCTTAAAGACGGAAGTTCAAACATTATATCAAATAATGCTTTTTCCATTATGCTTCTTAATCCTCTCGCGCCGGATTTTCGCTTAAAAGCTTCGGAAGCTATCGCTTTAAGCGCTGCGTCTGTAAAGCTTAATTTTACCTGTTCCATTTGAAAAAGTTTTTGATACTGTTTGATCAAAGCGTTTTTCGGTTCGGTTAATATTCTTATTAAAGTTTCTTCGGTAAATTCACAAAGCGCAGCAGTTACGGGCATTCTTCCTATAAATTCGGGTATTAGTCCGTATTTTATGAGGTCTTCGGGCTGAACTATATTAAGGAGTTCGTCTTTGTTTTTATCTTTGTTACCGGAGATGTCGGCTTGAAATCCTATTGTTTTTTCTTTTATTCTTTTTTGAACAATTTTTTCTAAGCCGCTAAATGTCCCGCCGCATATAAAAAGTATGTTTGAGGTATCAACTTTTAAAAAATCCTGCTGGGGATGTTTTCTTCCGCCTTTGGGGGGAATTGCGGCTGTTGTGCCTTCTATTATTTTAAGAAGAGCCTGTTGAACGCCTTCGCCGGATACATCTCTGGTAATGGAGGGGTTATCTCCGCTTTTCATTGCGATTTTGTCTATTTCATCTATATATACTATTCCTTTTTTTGCTTTTTCTATGTCGTATTCGGCATTTTGAACTAAAGAAACTATTATATTTTCTACGTCTTCTCCTACATAACCTGCTTCGGTAAGGGTGGTGGCGTCAGCTATTGTAAAGGGAACATCTAAAAATTTGGCAAGGGTTTGGGCAAGCAGGGTTTTGCCACAGCCTGTAGGTCCTATAAGCAATACATTGCTTTTTTGTATTTCCGCATCGTTATCCTCGCTGTTTTTATTGGAATTAAGCCGTTTGTAATGATTATATACGGCAACCGCCAATATTTTTTTTGCTTTATCCTGTTCTATTATATATTCGTCTAATTTTTCTTTTATTTCGCGGGGCGTTAAAAGGTTTTTTGATTTGTTTGAAATATCCTGTTTAGCATCGTCTGTTATTATTTTAAGGCTTAAATTTACACAGTTATCGCATATATAAACGTTTGGTCCTGCAACAAGTTTTGAAACCTGTTGTTCGCTTTTTTTACAAAATGAACAATGAAGCATTTCTTCTTTGTTTCTCCGATTGTTTTCGGACATTTTTCCTCTTTTTAAAGTTCGCCGCCTAATTTCGTATTTTGCCCGTTTTCTGCGTTATGCTCAAATTTTAATCCTCGAAATACTTTAAGTATTACTGCGGTTAAAATTTTCACGCGCCTTGAAAACGAACAAAATTCTTTGTTGGACATCGAAGTTGGACATCGAACTTTCGTTTTATATTTTTATTGTTATTTATTTACTTCCCCTTTTTCAAGGGGAAAGGGGGATTATAATCATCAGCGTAAAGCGTTATTTTTTCGGATTTAATATTTGGCTTCTGTTTGTTATAACCTCGTCTATTATGCCGTATTTTTTTCCCTGCTCGCTTGTCATAAAAAAATCTCTGTCCGTATCTTTTTCTATTTTTGCAATTTGTTGGCCTGTATGAAAGGATAATATTTCATCTAACGCATTTTTCATACGAAGTATCTCTTTTGCCTGTATTGCTATATCAGAAGCCTGCCCCTGCGAGCCTCCCATTGGCTGATGTATTAATATTCTTGCGTTGGGCAGCGCGTATCTTTTGTCGTTTGCTCCTGCGGCAAGCAGAACGGCCGCCATGCTTGCGGCTTGTCCTATGCATAAGGTGGAGATTTTCGGCTTTATGTATTGCATTGTATCGTATATCGCAAGCCCTGCGGTAACGGATCCGCCGGGAGAATTTATATAAAAATTTATTTCTTTTTCGCTGTCTTCGGATTCCAAATAAAGCAGCTGCGCTATGACGAGATTTGCGATATTGTCGTCTACGGCTGATCCTAAAAATACTATTCTGTCTTTAAGAAGTCTGGAATATATATCATAAGCCCGTTCGCCCCGCCCTGTCTGTTCTACGACCATTGGTATCAGGGTCATTTTTTTCTCCTTTTTATGCGCCCTTTATTTTTTAAGAATCTGTTTTTTTTGTATCCGCTTCTTTTTCCGGTATTATTTCTTCAATTTCTGTTTTTGATATTATAAGATCAATTATCTGTTTTTCAAGAAGGGCTCCTTTCAAATATTGAAGATTCTCTTTATTGCTTTGATAATATTTTTTTACCTCTTCTACCGACATTCCTATTGCTTTTGAATTTTCTTTATAAGCCTCTTCAAGCGCGTCGTCCGTAAGTTCTAATTTTTCCTGTTTTATAAGACGTTTTAATATAAGGTAGCGTCTTGCCTGTTTCTCGGCAAGGTCTTTATATTTTTCGGCAAATTCTTCCTCTTTTAATCCCAGATTTTCCAAGCTTGTATTGTAATATTCAAATGTTTTTAAAGCGTCTGCAACTATAATTTTTTGTTCATATTTTATTAAAACTTCAGGGACTTCAAAATCGATTTTTTCTATAATGGCTTGGAATATTTGCTCTATTAACTCTTGATGCGCTCTTTTTTCATATCCCTTTTTAAGATTTTCCGATATTTTGCTTTTTAATGCTTCAAGGGTATTGTCTTCTCCATATTTTTTTGCAAATTGATCGTCTAATTGTGGCAGTATTTGCTTTTTTATTTCTTTTAAAATTATTTTAAAATCAATGGCGTTTCCGGCAATTTTTTTATTCATATCGTTTTCGGGTATAGAAACGGTTATATTTTTTTCTTCTCCCGTATTCATTCCGATTATGTTTTGATTGAATTCGGCAAACATTTTAGGATCTCCTATTTCCATTTTAAAATCTTTAACTTCGCCGATTTCTTCAAATTTTTTGCCGTCTTTATAAGCTTGATAATCTATTGATATATAATCCTCATTTTGAGCGGCTCTTTCTTTTACAGGTTCATATTCCGCGGCATTTTTTCTAAGCATTTCAAGCTGGGCGTCTATTTCTTCTTCGGATACTGTATATAGATTTTTTTTAAGTTTTAAACCTGAAAAATCTATGTTTTTAATTTTAGGCTCTATTTCAACAGTTGCTTCATAATTATAAGGTTTGTCTTCCTCTATTGCGCTCGGTTTTATAGAAGGCTCTCCAAGTATTATAAAACCTGTTTCTTCCGCGGCTTTAGGAAATGTGCTTTCTATAAGCGCGGTAATTATCTCCGAATTTATATTTTTTTCATAAAGTTTTTTAATTAATGATTTTGGCACTTTTCCTTTACGAAACCCTTTTAGTTTAGCCTCGTTTTGAAATGCTTGGCAAGCTGTTTCTCTTTCTTTGTTTACATCGGCTTCCGGTATTTCAACCGAAATAATTTTTTTAACGGAATTTATATCTTTTACTGTAACCTGCATAATGTTTCCTCATTTTTTGTTGAACAGCGGGCTTTTCGGAGATGGTCATCTCCTTTCATAATCATTCTTTTTTATGCCTATAACGTAGTTATGGGCGTTTCCTCTGTTTATATTTTTATTATAAGATTTCTTATCAATCTCCCCTTTTCAATAGGGAACGCGAGGGATAATCATCTTATTGCTTTTGTAATCTTTTCTTTAACTAAAATCTTTAAAAGTGCGAGAGGGGAGACTTGAACTCCCATTCTAAAAGAACCGGATCCTAAATCCGGCGCGTCTACCAATTCCGCCACTCTCGCGTGTTAAGATTATCGGATAAATTTTTATGAAATATTTTTACAAAATATAAAAATTTAAAAAGAAAAAGAATTAAACTTTATATTAAAAGGTGTCAAGAAAATTTAAAGGTAATTTGATATGCGCGTTATAGTTATCATGCTGATATTAAAATTATAGTCAATTTAAGCGCAAAGAGTTTGAGTAGATGAAGAATAAGGATTGAATTTGAAAGGTTGTTTTTTTATTTTTATATATTAAAAAGAAGTAAAAAATTTTGGAATTGAAAATTTTTTGCTATATTGATATATCTTCAAAAAAATAAATGAGGAGAAAAAAACTTGAAACGCAACATCTATCTGAAAATGAAATCTCTTGATCAAGCAAAAAAAGTTTTGGATCTTTTTGAATTTGAAAAATTTTTAAGTTCCGAAAATATTTTAACCATTGATTCCGTAAATAGAATACTATCTGCTCCGGTTTATGCAAAAATATCTTCTCCGAATTATCATGCTGCGGCTATGGACGGAATAGCGGTTGACGCGGACATTACAATAGGCGCAAGTAATGCAAAACCTAAAAAATTAATCGTTGGAAAGGAGGCGTTTTATGTAAATACCGGAAATGTTATGCCAAAAGGAACAAATGCCGTAATAATGATAGAACATATACAAGAAAAAGAAGGCGCTATAATTATAGAAGCGCCTGTATTTCCATGGCAAAACGTAAGAAAAATGGGAGAAGATATTGTTGCAACCGAACTTCTTTTTCCTACAAATCATGTTGTTACCCCTTATTGTATAGGCGCGCTTTTATCTGGCGGAATATATAGATTAAAAATTAAAAAAAAACCTAATGTTTTAATTCTTCCTACAGGAAACGAATTGATAGACTGGCAAAAAGCCTCTTTAAAAAAACTTGACCTGGGGCGGGTAATAGAAACAAATTCTTATATTTTGGGAAATCTTATAAAAGAATGTGGCGGAATTTATAAACGCTACGATATAATAAAAGATGATTTTAATTTTATAAAAAATATTGCCGCAAAAAGCGTTAATGAAGATTTTGATATAATTTTAATTTGCGGAGGATCTTCTGCAGGTTCCGAAGATTATACAAAAAAAATAATAGAAGATTTGGGCGAAGTTCTTATTCATGGAGTTACGATTATGCCGGGTAAACCTGTTATAATAGGAAAAATAAATAAAAAGCCTGTAATCGGCATTCCAGGCTATCCTGTTTCCGCAATAATTGCATTCGAACAGTTTGTAGCGCCTATGCTCATAAAAATGCAAAAAAAAAAGGAAATAAAAAGAAAAAAAGTTACTGTTACTTCGGCAAGAAAAATAGCTTCAAAACTTGGGATAGAAGAATTTTTAAGAGTAAAACTCGGAAGAGTAGGCGAAAAAATTACAGCAACTCCTTTGTCTCGAGGCGCAGGCTTTATAACTTCAATAACTCAAGCAGACGGCATTATAAGAATTCCCGCAAATATAGAAGGCTTTAAAGAAAACCAGCCTATAGAAGCGGAACTTTTACCCGGACGCTCTTTATTATCTTTAAAAAACAGCATAGTAGCTATAGGAAGTCATGACAATTCTATTGATTTATTATCTGATATGCTAAGAGCAAAAGAAAACGGCATTATATTATCTTCAAGTCATGTAGGCAGTATGGGGGGTATTACGGCTATAAAAAGAAATGCCGCTCATATAGCTGGCGCTCATCTATTAGATGTCAAAAATGGCTCTTATAATATTTTTTATATAAAAAAATTTCTTCCAGATATCAAACTTTATCTTATAAATCTTGTATTAAGAGAACAAGGCTTGATAATTGCAAAAAATAATCCGAAAAATATAAAAAATATAGAGGATATTACTCGTTCCAATGTTGTTTTTATAAACAGACAGTCCGGCTCCGGTACAAGAATACTTCTTGATTTCAAACTTAAACAGGCAAAAATAGATCCGGAAAATATAAAAGGATATGAAAACGAAGAATTTACTCATATGACAGTAGCCGCTGCCGTAGCAAGTAACGCGGCGGATGCAGGGCTTGGCATTTATGCCGCGGCAAAAGCTTTGAATCTTAATTTTATACCTATAGTAACCGAACAATACGATATAATAATACCTCAAAAATATTTTGATACTTCCAATATTTACTCTTTGCTTGAAACTATCAAAAGCGCGGAATTTAAAAAAAGGGTTAAATCTTTGGGCGGTTATCATACAAAACTAACCGGTAATATAATATTTCAACAATAAAATAAGCAAAAATATTTATTTTAAAAAACTTTGAACTTAGCATTATGCAATAAGCTTATAACAGATAATTTTTAAAGAAAATAACGGTAAAAAATCTAACCGAATCTGCTCTAAATTATCGGAGGCGAAAAAATGAAACCGCTAATTTGCTAAATTATTAAACAATATAAAATAAAAAGGGGAATAAAATGTTTTTAAATAACAAGATAATAACCTCTTATATTCTGTTCATTTCGTTAATTCTTTTTTATTCCTGCACGGAAATTAAAAAAGAAGCAAGACATAAGCCTTCCGCTTTATCCTCTTCATACTCTTTTGAAACTCAAAAACCTTTTTCCGAATACATAAAAGATACCCGCAAAATAATAACCGAAAGTATAAAATTAAAAAATATAAAACAAAAAATCGAATATAAAAAAATAATCGAAGCTAACGCTCCTTTTGAATTTTATCCGGACAAAAGAAAAAATAAAAAAAACGGAATTCTTTTAATTCACGGATTAGCGGATTCTCCTTTTATGATGAAAGATATAGGCAAATACTTTAAAGAAAAATCTTTCTTAGTTCGCTCAATTCTTTTACCCGGGCATGGAACAATTCCCGGAGATCTAACCGATATAAAATACCAGCAATGGATTGAAGCGGTTAAATACGGAATAAACAGTTTTGGAAAAGAAACCGAAAATTTATATATAGCCGGATTTTCAACGGGAGGCGCTCTTGCTTTATATTTTGCGCTTAATCCTCAACAGATTAATACAAAAATAAAAGGAATTATACTTTTATCTCCGGCCGTAAAAATCTTTTACGAATCGATTGTCAAATATATAAAATTGTATGAAAAATTAGGCTGGAAATGGCTTACCGTAGCCGAAGATAAAGATGTTGCCAGATATGAATCCGTTAGTCTTAATTCGGCATATCAGGTTTATCTTTTATCTACTAAGCTTAAAGGAGAAAAAAAGATTAAAATTCCGGTAATAATAGCGCTAAGCGAAGATGATCCCATAATAATTCCCAACGCCGCCAAAAATTTTTTTAATAAAAGAATTGAAGCGCCTAAAAAACTCATTCTTTATAAAAACAATCCTTCGATAAATGAAAATCCGAATATAGAAGAAAGACAAAGCCGCTACCCAAACCAAAATATATCAAACTTTTCTCATCTCGCTTTGCCAATATCGCCTGATAATTATCATTACGGAAAAAACGGAAATTATAAAAACTGTCTTAATTATTTAAGAAACAAACAAAAATTGGCAAAATGCTTAAATGCAAAAGATAAAGATATAGTTTACGGCTCTTTGAATTTAAAAAAGAATATTTTCAGACGCCTTACTTATAATCCTGATTTCAAAAATATGTGCGATACATTCTATAATTTTATAACAGCTTCAACTTCTAATAAGTTATCAAACTCTAAGGTCTCTACTCTTGATATTAAATAACATAGTTATGAAAGTTTTCTATGTTAAAAAAGCTTGCAATTTTATATAACTTCGCTTATTAATTTTTTTTTAATAGATTATAGCCGGAGTGGTGAAACTGGTAGACGCAGAGGACTCAAAATCCTCCGAACATTATGTTCGTGTCGGTTCAATTCCGACCTCCGGCACCATTTTTTTATCCTTATCTTTTCTTCTTAATGTCAGTCCAAACAAAACAACTTTATTGACAAAATATTTGACAACTTTATTGACAAATGACATAGTCTATTTGTCAAACAAACAGTTTGCATAAAGCAAATTTTATTTTGTTTAAGTTTATAATCGGAGACACAATGAGAACTCATCAACACTTAATATTCAAAAAACATTGGGAATTAACTTCGCAAACTTTATATCAATTAGGAGAATGCGACGCTTTGGTTCAAGCTATTTCCAATATTCCTTTAAAACCGGAAAATAGAGACAAACTGCTTCAAGTAGCTCTTATAAAAGGCGCTCAGGCAACAACCGCTATCGAAGGAAATACTCTTAGCGACGAAGAAATAAAAAAAATTCAAGAAGGTTTGGAGCAAGGCTTAAAGAAAAACTTACTGCCGCCCAGCAGACAATATCAAGAAATAGAGGTTCGTAATATAATAAATGCATTTAATCGGCTTTTAAAAGAGGTGGTATTTGAAAATAAAATTAATGCTATTACCCCAGAACTTATCAAAAAATTTCATAAGATGATAAGTAAAGATTTGGGAAAACATATAGACGCCATACCCGGAAAATTCAGAGAAGATAACAGAATAGTAGGAACATATCGCTCGCCGGAATATAAATATATCCCGGATCTTATAAAAAAATTATGCGGATGGATAAAAACCGAATTTTATTTTGATAAAAACAGAAATCAGGATTTTGCAACCGCCGTAATCGAAGCTATAGCAACCCATGTATATATCGAATGGATTCATCCGTTTGGAGACGGCAACGGAAGAACAGGAAGATTAATAGAATTTTATATTTTATTAAGAGCTGGGCTTCCTAATATTGTATCTCATATTTTATCCAATTTTTATAATAAAACCAGATCCGAATATTACAGGCAGTTTGACAACGCAAGAAAAAATAAAGATTTAACCTCTTTTATAGAATATGCTGTTCAAGGTTTTAGAGACGGCTTAAAAGAAAGTTTGGAAATTATTCAAAAAAACCAGTTTAAAATCTTTTGGCATAACTATATATACGAAACATTTGCAGATATAAGATATTCAAAAAGAGAAGCTTTTAAACGGAAACGAGATCTGATATTGGAACTGCCAACCAATCAAAATTTTTTTATCCAAGATATTGTAATGCTTACCCCTCTAATCGCTAAAAAATATGCCAAACTGACGATAACTACTCTAATAAGAGATTTAAAAGAATTGGAAAAATTAAAATTAATAAAAAAAACAGGTAAAAAATATCAAGCAAATATTGAAATATTAAAAGCAATGATTCCCGTAAAAAAAACGGTTTCAAAAAAAACTAAAAATTAATGCTATGCTAATACTCGGAATAGAAACATCCTGCGACGAAACCGCGGCTGCCGTTATAAAAGACGGAAATAAAATATTATCTTCGGTAATATCTTCGCAAGTAGAGATTCATCACCAATTCGGCGGGGTTGTGCCGGAACTTGCTTCAAGAAGCCATAACGAACAGATTATTCCGGTTGTAAACAAAGCTATTAAAAAAGCAAAAATAAAAATAGACGATATAAACGCCGTAGCCGCAACAAGAGGTCCCGGGCTTATAGGCTCTTTGTTGGTAGGTTTTTCTTTTGCAAAAGCTTTTTCTTTTGCAAAAAATATTCCCTGCGCGGGAGTAGATCATCTTTGCGGACATATTTGCTCTATTTTTCTTGAAAAAAATCCGCCTAAGTTTCCTTTTGTATCTTTGCTTGCTTCCGGCGGGCATACAAATATTTATTATGTTGAATCTCCGCTTAAATATACGCTTATAGGGCGCACAAGAGACGACGCGGCAGGCGAAGCTTACGATAAGGTTTCTAAAATGTTAGGGTTTGGATACCCGGGAGGCAAAATAATAGATGATTTGGCAAAAAAGGGGGATCCTTTAAAAATAAATTTTCCTAAACCGTATTTGGATAAGGAACTTTTTGATTTTAGCTTTAGCGGATTAAAAACCGCAGTATTAAGATATATACAAACCCATAAAAACGAATATAAACAAGAGATTGTAAATATTGCCGCATCTTTTCAAAATTCTGCAACCGATGTTTTAAGCTATAAAATTATTAACGCCGCAATAGTAAAAAATACAAAAAATATAGTTATAGTGGGCGGGGTTGCCGCAAACGAGGGTTTAAGAAAAAAAGTAATTGAAAAAGCGAAAAAAAAAAAATTAAACGCTTATTTTCCCTCTTATAATCTTTGCGGAGATAACGGGGCTATGATTGCCGCGGCAGGTTATTATTATATAAAAGAGGGCAGATTTATTAAGCCGGAAGACGACGTTTATTCTCGGATTCGCACAAATTAAGGATTTTTTTTGTCTTGTCAGCAAGCGGTTTTTTATCTTGTCATTTTGACGAACGCAGCGAGGAGAAATCCCTTAATTATTGGTTGAAATTATAACCTATTTAAAAATATTTTCTATAATTTTTTTACGGTTATTTTGCGCCTCTTCTTTTGTTTCTTTAAAAATTTTTACCTTTTCAAATCGCTCGTCAAATTTTTTAACTATGTTATTCTGAATTTCAAGAGACGACGGTAGCGGGATTTTTATAGCTTTTAACTCTCCGATTTTAATTCTAGGCAAATTTGCTCCGCTCATTTTTTCGGATACCTCTTTTACAAAATTTTTTCTTAATAAAACATATATTAAAAAAGCGGAGGCAATTTTTTCTTTATTTGCTTCAAAAACCAAAATATCGGTCGAACAGATGCCGTCAAAATCGGATAAATATAATTTATTTAAATTAGGACGCAATTTTCCATAAAGGATGTCTCCTTTTTTAAATAAATTTTTGGCGCTTGCCAAATTTTTTCCCTTAACTATCTCCTTTTTAAAAATTGTTCCCGAATTTTTTTCTATATGCTCAAGACCGATATAATGAAATTCCATATCTTTATTTTTTTGCGGTTCAATAGTCTGTTTTTTTATTTTGATAAGTTCCTTTAATTCCACTTTTTCAAATCCTTCAAAAATATCCTCTTCTATTTCTACAAAATTTTTAATTGCAACATCCATTGCCGCGGCAGTCTCTTTTTGCCTGTTTATTTTTTGAAGCAAAATTTTTTGATATTCCAAAGAGGGCAGGGGTATTTGCCATGTTTTTAAATCATCAATTTTTAAATCCATTCGGACAGCCCCTGCAACATTCTCTTTTACAAATCTTAAAAAATTTTCAGAGTCAAAGAGATTAAAAAGAAATTCCGGAATTATTCTGGTTTCATCTACTTTAAAAACTCTATAATATCCTGTAATAATATAATGTTGCCCTTCTAATTTATTCAAGCCTATCGCCCCTATATTTATGCGCGCAGGATTATAACAAAAATCGTTTTTTTCAATTAGATAATGCGGCTGTTTTAAGTTTTTACCCTGTTCTATTTTATTTACAAAAACCCCATCATTATTATTGACTCCCAAAACTGTAAATAAGGTTTTAGAAAAATTTTGAGGTTTTATCTTTTCCGTTTTTTCTTGTATCAACTCTTTTAACTTTACAATTTTAAACTCGGTATTAATCTTTTTTTGCGGACGATATACTTTAGGATCTATACGATCTGCAATATTTTTAACAAGTACCGTAAAAATTATTTCGCCCTGTTCAAAATCGTTTCCTTTTTTAAACTCTTCAAATCTATCTATAATTTTTCCGAGTTGGCTTTCCTCTTCTCTGCCTGCGGAATCAAAACCTACTTTTTCGGGAATAGCCATAAATATTTTATTACTACAAATTTTTGAAAGCGGCTTTTTTTTCAAAAAAAGAAGGGATGTTTTTACGCTTGCCCCAGATTTTACAAAGGTTTGAGCGGGCAAAGATACTATGGCAAGAATTTGGCAATTATCAAATATAAAACCTCGCGTTTTTTTATTATTTGCGCCGTTTAAAATAATATCCGGCAAAACAATAGCCATTTCTCCGTCCGGTTTTAAAAGATTTATGCATCGTTCTAAAAACAGAACTTCGCTTCTTTGCATTTTTCTGTGCGCGCCTGCAAGCTTAAATTTTTTTAAAATCTCCTGTTTTCCGATTTTTGATCCGAAAGGCGGATTTGTAAATATTTTATCAAAACTGTTTTCTTTAATATGTTTATTATCTAACAAACCGTCGTTGTGATATATTTCGGTTCTTCCGTCTCCGTGAATATACATGTTTATTTTGCAGGCAATAGAAAGCCTTTTGTTAATATCGGTTCCGAACAAAGATTCTTCGCAAAGGGTTTTAATCTCTTTTTTCTCTTTTTCTTCGTTATAATCGCCGTTTTTTATTCTTTCTCTGAGTATTTTAAAAGCCGCAACCAAAAAACCGCCGGAGCCAAAACAGGGGTCTATTATTTTATCTCCGATGTTAACGTCTATCATGTCTATGGCAAAGTCAACAATTTGACGAGGAGTAAAATACTGCCCTAATCTTTCTCCTCTAAAAACCGTAGATAAAAAGTTTTCAAAAGCGTATCCTATTATTTCGTAATCTGTTTGGATAAAACCTTTATTATCCAAAATTTGGACTATTTCATAAACAGATTCCGGGCAGATTTCTATTTTATCTTTTTTATCAAATAATTTTTCGTTGTATTGATAGTCCTCTATAGCGTCTTCAAAAATGCGCCCCATCTCTTTTTTTACTTTGTCGTAATCTATCTGTGTTTTTCCGTTTTTAATTGCCGCGCATTCCTTTTCAAAATATTTTTTTGTGAATTTATTGCCTTCTCTTTTTTCGGCTTGGGTTTTGGCATAGATTAATTTAATCATCTCGTCAAAAGCGTCTAACGGAGTAAAGCCGTCGTTGGAACGCATTATATTATGGCATTTTTCCAAAGCCTTAATAATTTCGGTTGCGGTTTTATAACCTTCGACAACAAATTTTTTGCTCTCTTCTATCTGCCTTTCGGACAGATCATATTTGGCGGATAAAAATTCGGAAACGCTCGGAACGCCTCCTTTTATTCTTTTTTTTGTGCCTGTATGAAAAATTTTCCATTCGTTTCCGTTTGTAATAACCGCAAACTTAATAGGCGGGGTATGAAGGCGGGCATAAGAGATAGCCTGCTCTTTTTCCATCTCTCCGAGTCTTTTTTTTGGGCTTTTAACCTCTACCGCCATAACCGGAGTTTTTTTATTTTCATAAACTATATTTACTATAATATCCGATTTTATTCCGGCTTTTTTTCTTCCGTAAAAAACTTCAATATTTTTTTCAAACTCCATATCGGATTGAAAATATCCGAGTTTTTCTAATATCGGAATTGCTATTTTAATTTTTACGTCTTCTTCGGTAACAATATTATATTGTTTTGTTTTTAATGTAATATCGGATATGTTCATTTTAAAATAAGCCTATATTTTAAAAAGGTTAAAAGATGAATACAAAAATTTTGTTATAGAAATTAATACAAAATATCAATTATCTTTACAAGAATTATATTAAGGCAAACAGTCTATTCTTAATGATATAAAATGGGGCTGAAAAAGGTAAAAAAAAATAAAACATGTTTCTGCGGGAACTAAACAAAAAAAGGGCGGGTTTTATTAAAAAAAACCGCCCTTTTAAAAAATGGCTCCCCAGCACGGACTCGAACCGCGGACCTAGTGGTTAACAGCCACTTGCTCTGCCAACTGAGCTACTGGGGAATAAGTAGCATCAAATATTGCGCTGCTATATAATAGCGGAATTTGTAAAAGTCAAGCTTTAATAAATCGGTTTTTTATACTCTTTTTACCTTTATAAAAAGTTCTTCAAGCTGCATTTTAGAAGCCGCAGACGGCGCGTTTGTAAAAAGACAGGCGGCTTTTTGGGTTTTTGGAAACGCTATAACCTCTCTTATTGAGGTTGTTCCGCAAAGTATCATAACAAGCCTATCCAAACCGAATGCTATTCCTCCGTGAGGAGGCGCTCCCGCTTCCAAGGCTTCTAATAAAAAGCCGAATTTCTCTTTATAACCTTCTTCTTCAATCCCAAGTATGCCGAAAATTTTTTTTTGTATATCTGTTCTATGATTACGAATACTTCCGCCGCCTATTTCGGAACCGTTTAACACCAAATCGTAAGCTTCCGATTTTACGCTTAAAGGATTCGTTTCAAGTTTATCTAAATCTGCTTTTTTAGGAGAGGTAAAAGGATGATGCAACGCCTGATAAGCTTTTTCGGCTTCATCATATTGAAACATCGGAAAATCTGTAACCCATAAAAAGTTGTATAAATTTTTATCTATTAAATCAAGTTTTTCGGCAAGATGATTTCTAAGATTTCCCAAAGCTTCATTTACTACTTTCGGCTTATCCGCCACAAAAAATATTATATCGTCTTTTTGCATATCTATTTTATCGGAAAGCGCATCTATTTCTTGCTCTGTAAAAAACTTTGCGATGGGAGACTGCCATTTTCCATTCTCTTTTATCTTTATCCACGCAAGCCCCTTTGCATTATAAACTCCTACAAATTCGGTAAATTGCTCTATCTCTTTTCTGGAAAACGAAGCGCATTTTTTTGCGTTTATAGCTTTTACTATTCCTCCTTTTTTTACCGCATCTGCAAATACCTTACAGCCGGATTTTTCCATTATTTCGGAGATGTCAATCAATTCCAAACCGAATCTTGTATCCGGTTTATCAAGCCCGTATCGCAACATAGCCTCGTCGTAACTAAGCCTGTTAAACGGTATTTTAAGCTTTATATTTAATATCTCGTCAAATATTTTTTTCATCATCTTTTCCGAAAGTTTCATTATCTCCTCTTTATCTACAAAAGAGGCTTCTATATCTATCTGGGTAAATTCCGGCTGTCTGTCTGCTCTTAAATCTTCGTCTCTGAAACATTTTACTATCTGATAATATTTATCAAAGCCAGCAACCATTAAAACTTGCTTAAAAAGCTGCGGAGACTGCGGCAGCGCGTAAAACTGCCCCGAATTTACTCTTGAAGGAACAAGATAATCTCTTGCGCCTTCAGGAGTGCTTTTTGTAAGAAACGGAGTTTCTATATCCAAATATCCGTTTTCATTTAAAAAGTTTCGGATAACCACGCCGGTTTTATGCCTTGTTCTTATATTTTTCTGCATATCCGGGCGTCTTAAATCAAGGTATCTGTATCTAAGCCTTATATTTTCGGAAGCATCCGTATCCTCTTCTATTAAAAACGGAGGCGTTGACGCGCTGTTATATATTTCAAGCCGATCCGCCATAATTTCTATTTCGCCGGTAGCAAGTTTTTTATTTATCATTCCTTCCGGTCTTTTTGAAACTATTCCTTTTATTCCTATAACAAACTCGTTTCTTATTACATGAGCCTGTTTATGAACACCTGCCGAATATTCCGGATTAAATACTACCTGCGTAACCCCTTCTCTGTCTCTTAAATCTACAAATATAACCCCGCCGTGATCTCTTCTGGTTTGAACCCAGCCCATAAGGGTTGTCTCTTTATTTAAATCGGATATTCCAAGCTGATTGCAATTATGCGTTCTTTTTAAAATGCTTGTTGTCATCTCTTTTCCCCTGCTTAAAGCCCTCTGTTTAACTTCGTATTTTACCGGTTTTCTACGTTATGCTCAAATTTTAATCCTCGAAATAATTTATGTATTCTTGCGGTTAAAATTTTCGCATGCCTTGAAAATAAACAAAATTTTTTGTTGGACAGAGGACTTTTGGAGATCGTCATCTCCTTTACAATTGTGTTTAACTATCTTTAATAATATAGCTTTCCTCTGTTTATATTTTAATTATGAGATTTCTCCTCGCTTTGCTCGTCGAAATAACATAGTAAAAAAGGTTCGTCGGCCGAAATAAGAAGCCTGTAATTTCGAGCGAAGCGAGAAATCCCTTTATTATTTCTAAATTTTAGTCATAGGGCTTTTTTGCTTAACGCTTCCATTATATTTTTAACCGGATTATCAAGTTTTATTCCAATCTGCTCTTTTGTATTCATATCTCTAAATACCGCCTCCTTTTTTTCTAATTCCTGATCCCCTATTATTATCACGTTTGACGCCCCTATTTTACAGGCTCTTCTCATAAGGCTTTTAAGGCTTTTTCCGGAAAATTCGGTTTCGGTTTTTATTCTTACGGCATTTAAAGCAGACGCCCACAGAAAAGCCTCTTTTATACATTTTTTGCCCAAAGCCGCAATAAATATTTCCGGCTTTTGAGCATAATTTATATTATTTAAAGCAATTATCTCCGCGAGTCTGTCAAATCCTATTGCAAATCCTACAGCCGGCATATCGGGGCCTCCAAGAAGCTTTACAAGCCCGTCGTATCTTCCGCCTCCGGCTACCGCATTTTGAGCCCCAAGCGCGTCGGTTTGAATTTCAAAAGCGGTTTTTGTATAATAATCAAGCCCGCGGACAAGTCTATCGTTCATTTGAAATTTTATATTTGTATTTTTTAAAGCCTTGCATACCGTTTCAAAATGCTCTTTGCATTCTTTGCATAAAAATTCGGATATTTGGGGAGCCTCCGCTGTTAATTGAAAGCAGGATTCGTTTTTGCAATCTAATACTCTTAAAGGGTTTGTTTCGGCTCTTTTCTTGCAGTTTTCACATAAATTATCTGAAATTTTTATAAGAAATTTCTTAAACGAATTATTAAAATCGGGTCTGCATTTAAAACACCCCAAAAAATTTATATGAAGGGTAGTATCTTTAACCTCAAGTCTGTCCATCAAGATTGTTAACATTATTATAAGCTGGGCGTCTGCATAAGGAGAGCTTTGTCCAAATATTTCGGCATCTATTTGATAAAACTGTCTGTATCTTCCTTTTTGGGGTCTTTCGCGCCTAAACATTGGTCCTATTGTATAAAATTTTCTGATAGGATCCTCGGCATACATTTTATGAAATATGTAAGATCGCACAATAGAAGCCGTAGCTTCTGGCCTTAATGTTGTAGATTCTCCGTCTCTGTCTGTAAATGTGTACATCTCTTTTTCAACTATATCGGTCTGTTCGCCTATGCTTCTTTTAAACAGCTCCGTTTTTTCCATAATCGGTATTAATATTTCGGAAAAGCCGAAATCTTGAAAAAGATTTTCCGCGGTGTTTTTTATATGCCTCCATAAATCGGAATCCGGCGGAAATATGTCTCTTATGCCTCTTATTAAAGGTATCATTTTATAATTTTTTCAACTCCTTATCAGACATTACAAAAGAATGTTTTTCTTGCGGAAATTTTTTGTTTTCAACATCATCCTTATATTCTTTTATTGCCGCCGATATTATTTTTGAAATTGAAGCATACTGTCGGACGAATTTCGGAGTAAAACGATCGAATAATCCTATCATATCGTGTAAAACTAATACCTGCCCGTCGCAATCTGCTCCGGCTCCTATTCCTATGGTTGGAACAGATACGCTTTCGGTTATTTTTTTTGAAATCTGAGCGGGTATAGCTTCAAGCACTATAGAAAAACAGCCCGCATCTTCTATGGCTTTTGCATCTTCAATAAGCTTTTTTGCGGCATTAGCGCTTTTACCCTGCACTTTAAAGCCTCCTAACGCGGCTATTGTTTGCGGAGTAAGCCCTATATGCCCCTGAACGGGAATTCCAGCCTTTACTATTGCCTCTATTACAGGCGACATCTCTGTTCCGCCTTCAAGTTTTACGCCGGATACTCTGCCTTCTTTCATGAACAGGACTGCATTTGCAACCGCTTCTTTTACCGATATGTTGTAAGAGCCAAACGGCATATCTCCTATTACAAGAGAATGTTGCGCGACTCTAGTAACCGCTTTTACATGATGAAGCATTTCATCTATACTTATAGATACTGTGTCTTGATAGCCGAGAACTACCATAGCAAGAGAATCGCCTACAAGTATAATGTCTATGCCGGCTTCATCTACAAGCAAGGCGGTAGGATAATCATAGGCGGTTAACATTGTTATCGGTATTTTTGCTTTTTTCTTATCTATTATGTCTGTTATGGTTATTTTTTTATTCATTGTTATTCCTCTGTTTATAATTAAAATACAAAGTTGCAAAGTAGAGATATTGCATTCAACGTCTCTAACGTCTTCTTACAAAAAACTTTGGATAGCTCCTTTATTATTCCGTTCTCCCGTTAATCTGCAAGCATAGATGTCAATATTTTATTTACCGCATGAGGCGAAGCCTTTCCTTTGCTTTTTTTCATAACTTGTCCTACAAAAAAACCGAGCAGTTTCTTTTTTCCCGCTTTATAATCGCTTACCTCTTTTGAATTTTCGGAAAGAGCCTCTTTTGCTATTGCAGCTATTACAGATTCGTCTGATACCTGAATAAGCTTTTTCTCCTCAACTATCTGTTTTGGATTCTTGCCTGTTTCGGCAATCTGTGCAAATACCTGTTTTGCTATTTTAGATGAAATTACTTTTTTTGTTATTAAATTTATTAACTCTGCAAGCTGTTTTGGCGAAATAGGAGAATTGGTTATTCCTATTTTTTTTGTATTTAACAAAGCAGTTAATTCTCCCATTATCCAGTTTGCGCTCTGTTTTGGTTCATTTGTAAGCTTTGCGCATTCTTCAAAATAATCTGCAATTTCTTTTTCATTTGTTAAAAAGTCGGCGTCGTATTGGCTGAGTTTGTATTCGAATATGAATCTGTCTTTTTTATCGTCGCAAAGTTCCGGAAGTTTTGCTTTTAATTCTTCTATCCATAAATCATCGGCAATTACGGGAAGAATATCCGGATCCGGAAAGTATCTGTAATCATGAGCATCCTCTTTTCCTCTCATAGAGATTGTAATTTTTTTATCGCTGTCCCATAATCTTGTTTCCTGAATTATCTGTTTTCCTTCGGATATAATATCAATTTGACGGTCTATTTCATAATTTATTGCGTTTTCAACATATCTAAAGGAATTTAAATTTTTAAGTTCTGTTCTTGTTCCAAAACTTTCAACCCCTTTTGGCCTTATTGATATGTTGGCGTCACATCTAAAACTTCCTTCCTCCATGTTGCCGTCGCATATATTAAGGTAGCGGAGTATAGAACGAAATTTTCGCAGATATGCTCCAGCGTCTTCTGCGGATCTTATGTCCGGCTCGCTTACTATTTCTATTAACGGCACTCCTGTGCGGTTTAAATCTACTTTGGAATAAAAAGAATCTGTAGAATGTATTAATTTTCCGGCGTCTTCTTCCATGTGTATTCGCGTTATTCCGATTTTTTTTGAAACATCGCCGTCAGTAATTATTATGTATCCATGTTCGGCTATAGGCAATTCATATTGAGATATCTGGTATCCTTTTGGCAGATCAGGGTAAAAATAATTTTTTCTGGCAAATATGCTTTTTGAAGATATTTTACAATTTGTAGCCAAAGCCGCAAGTATCGCAAACTCTATTACCCTTTTATTAACCGTCGGCAGGCTTCCCGGCATTCCCAAACATACCGGACATACGTTTGTATTAGGCGAAGCTCCGAATTTTGCGGAACATGAGCAGAAAATTTTTGTTTCGGTTTTTAATTGGGCATGCACTTCAAGCCCTATAACTGGTTCGAATTCCATTATTTAATTCTCCTAATTTATTCTTTTAAAAAGTTTTTCTATCTCTTTTTGGGTCATTTTTATTAATGTCGGTCTTCCATGCGGACATTTAAACGGAATTTCACATTTAAAAAGTTCAAAGACTATGGCTTTCATCTCTGTTTCGGATAACTCCTTATTTGCCTTTATCGCCCCATGACATGCAATTAAGATAAGGGTTGAATTTAATATGTTTTCTATCTCTTTTCCGCCCCCTCTTTCGATTAATTGTTCGGCAATATTTATAATAATGGGTGCTGTCTGTTTTTCTGCTAAAAATGCAGGTATCGCTTTTATGGCAAATGTGTTTTTCCCAAAAGGCTCTATTTCAAGCCCTATTTTCAACATATCCGGTATTAAGTTTTTTATTATTTCAGATTCCGTAAAACCTGTTTCCAATATTTCCGGAATAAGCAGGCGTTGCGAAGCAGTTGCCGAAGTTTTCTCTTTTTTTTTAAATTGTTCAAATAATATCCGCTCATGGGCGGCATGCTGATCTATAAGAATTATTTCGTTGTCTTTTTCGCATATTATGTATGTTTTTAAAAACTGCCCTATTACTTTTATATCAGAATATTTTTCGGTATCCGGCATAATATTTTTTTGGGCAAATTTTCCGTAATAAGCGGGCGGCTCGCGCAATACGTTTTGAGCGCTTACATAATCTACATCCTCTGTAATATAATCGTTTGCAGTATATGAAAAGGGCTGACGGATATCTTGATATTTTTGCTCCATTTTTTTTTCAAATGACGGAGTTATAACTGATGTTTGATCGGTTTTGATATTTTGATACTTTTTTATTAATATTTTTTCCCCTATTTTTAAGGCAGAATTAACCGCTTCGGAAACCGCGGCAAAAACCTGTTTTGCATTTAAAAACTTTACCTCCTGTTTTGCAGGGTGAACATTTACGTCAACCTGTTGAAATGGAACTTGTATAAATATTACGGCTATAGGAAAATTTCCTTTCATAAGTCTTCCTTTATAGCCCTCAAAAATAGCGTAATTTATTTTTCTATCTGTTATAAAACGCCCGTTTACAAACAGATATATTCCTTTTGAAGTGGTTTTGTAATAATCCGGAGACGCCGTCCAGCCTTCAACCGATATATTAGGCTTATCGGCTTTTATTTGATAAATATCCTCTTGATTTCTAATTTTTAATATATCTTTTACTCTTTCTATCTGCATAGTTGCAGATGGAAAATTTTTCACCTCTTTTTGATTATGTATAAGCAAAAAAGATTTGTCGTAATAACCAAGAGCAAAGGATGTGATTATATCTGTTATATGTCCTGTTTCGGTATCTGTTGTTTTTAAAAATTTTTGTCTTGCAGGTATGTTAAAAAATAGATCTTTTGCCTCTATAGTTGTTCCTATAGGCGCTCCTGTTTCGGTAATATCTTTTATTACACTGCCTTCGATTATTATTTTTGTGCCGAATGGCTTATCTTTTTCTCTAGTAATTAGCGTAAATTTTGAAACCGAAGCTATACTCGGCAAAGCTTCGCCTCTAAAGCCGAGGGTTTTTATAAAAAACAGGTCTTCCTCTTTATAAATTTTGCTGGTTGCGTATCTTTCTATAGCAAGCTTTGCATCCTGTTTACTCATACCAATTCCGTCATCTGAAACTCGTACAAGGTTTTTGCCTCCGTTTTCTATTTCAACTATTATTCTACGGCTTTTTGCGTCTATTGAGTTTTCGCAAAGCTCTTTTACTGCGGAAGCCGGTCTTTCAACAACCTCTCCCGCCGCAATTTTATTAGCGAGTATTTCGGTAAGTTTTTTTACTTTCGGCATTTCGGATTCTTTTTTCTATTTTTTTGTTCCATTTCGCTATTTCATTGTAGAAATGTCTTTTTATATCTTCCGGATTTACTTAATACTTTGGTTTAAATAATAAAAAAATCTCTCCCAAATAATGATTAAGCTTTATAAAACGTTTATCCGGCAAAATTCTTTCTTTCCATACTTTTATCTATCTCTTAACGAAATATATCCTCTACGTCTGCATACAAAAGGGTATGCTCAGTTAAAAGGGAATCGTCAATATCTGGTCTGTATCATAGCTCCAAAAACCATTCCGCTTAATCAGCTTTTCTAATATTTTTTCTTTATTATTCACTCGGCTATAATTCCGTTTGGAGGCGTTTAAAGTTTGTTTGCATATAAATTTTAATTATCTTTTACAAATTTCTTTATATATTCCGTATCATTAGGAGATAAATTAAATCGAACCGATACCTCTTCAAGTATTGCCTCCTCAGATTTATTTTTATTCTCTTCTCTTTGGGCAGATAGCCATTTTATCGCTTTTTTTATATGTTCTCCTTTCGGCTGGACAGACATTACATTCTCCTTTTTTTACAAAGATTAATCCTTTAAAATAAGATAGTAAAAACTAAATATCAAATAACTTTAGGCACAATAAAACTTTGAGCGTCTTCATCTTTTTGCGGAGCGTTTGCCAAAGTTTTATCTTTTGGAAGATGAATGCCTGCAATATCTTCTCTTGTAATATCCTTTTTTGTTATAGTATGAAAAGTAGGCTCAACCCCTTTGGTATCTATATTTTCCAAAGTCTCCATGTATTTTAAAATATCGCCTAATTGCGGCGCTATCTCTTCAATTGCCTCGTCGTCAAGCTCAAGGCGCGCAAGGCGGGCTACTTTTAAAACTTCCTCTTTTGTAATTTTTTCGGTTTCCATTTTACTGACCTTCTTTTATTTTTAAAATGATAGGATTAACTCTTTCTTTCTCTAATTTTCTTAATATGTTTTCGGCTTCCGATTTACTTTTAAACGGTCCTATTCTTACTCTATGCCAAACTTTATTTTGAACGGTTACTGCAGATTCATAAGGCTCGTATCCTCTACTTTTCAATGTTGCTATAAATTTTTTCGCATCCTGCTTATTTAAAAAAGCCGCTGCCTGAACAATAAAAACCTCTTTTTGCTCTTCCGCTTTTTCTTCGACTTTTTTATCTTTGTTATTTTTTATTTTTTCGGTTTTATTTGTATCGTAAGTTTTATTAGCATCTATGGAAAGCCGCGCTATTGAGGTAAAATTTCCTTCCACAAAACGACTTAAATTGGCGCCTCCTCGCAAGGATTCATAATATCCTAATTTCCATTCTTCTGTTATGCCGTCTTGTTCGGAACTACTTTTTGTAGAATTGTCTTCTATAGGATAAATTCCTTTTGTCTGCTCGGTTTTCGGCTCTTTTCCAAACTGAACCGCAACCATTCCTCTGCCTACAAAAACTCCGAGTAAAAACATCCATATAGATATAAGTATATACAAACCCCATCTTCTACCCAACGTTTTAAAATTATTTATTTTTCTTTGTCTCATTTTTGTTACATCCGCTCCAAAGCTTCGACGCCCAAAAGGTTTAAACCGGACTTTATTACCGTTTTTATTGCTTGGGCAAGATATATTCTTGCTTTTTCAAGTAAGACGTCATCGGTTAATATCTTATGTTTATTGTAATAATTATGAAATAAAGATGCAAGTTCGATTAAATAATATACGATTCGATGAGGTTCTGCAAATGCTGCCGCAAGTATTACGGTTTCTTGAAACAAAGAAAGATTTTTTATAATAGATATTTCTTCCGGCTCTTTTAAAAGCATAAGAGCCGAAATGTCGTATTCGCTTCCGAAACTGCCTTTTTTATCCTCCTGTTTTTTAGAAATAATGCTTGATATTCTGGCGCAAACATACTGAACATAATATAAGGGGTTATCAGAGCTTCTTTTTTTTGCAAGCTCCAGATCAAAATCTAAAGGGCTTTCATGATGTCTTGTTAAAAAGATAAATCTTGCGGCATCTTTTCCCACCTCTTTTATAACCTCTTTTAAGGTAACGAATTCTCCGGCTCTGGTTGACATTGCTATAGGGATGCCGTCTCTTAAAAGATTTACAAACTGAATTAAAATAACTTCAAAGTTCTCTTTTTTATAACCCAAAGTCTGTATCGCGGCTTTTAACCTGGGAATGTATCCGTGGTGATCCGCCCCCCATACGTCTATAACCTTATCAAAACCCCGCTCAAATTTATCTTTATGATACGCAATATCCGATGCAAAGTATGTAGCCTCTTTATTTTGTCTTACCACAACTCTGTCTTTTTCATCTCCGAACAAAGAGCTGTTAAACCATAATGCCCCCTCTTTTTCGTATATATACTTTTTTTCTTTAAAATCTTCTATAGCGGCATCTATTTTGCCGAATTTATAAAGAGAACGCTCCGAAAACCAATTATCAAATTCAACCCCGAATTCGCTTAAATCCTGTTTTATTCCTTTTAAAATTACATCCGCCGCAAATTTGGCGCAAAACTTTATAGTATCCTTTTCTTCGGCTTTTAAAAGTTGATCTTTTTTTAACTCTTTTATTTTATTTGCAATATCTTTTATATATCCGCCCTTATAGCAGTCTTGAGGAAAATCTATTTTTTTGTCGAATATCTCTTTATATCTTAAAAAAACAGATCTGCCTAAAGTATTTATCTGTCTGCCCGCATCATTTAAATAATACTCTTTACTTACTTTATAACCGCAAAAAGAAAAAATCTTTGCAAAAACGTCTCCTACCGCAGCCCCTCTTCCGTGTCCTATATGCAAAGGTCCCGTAGGATTTGCGCTTACAAACTCTATCAGAACCTTTTTTCCTTTTCCAATATCTGCAGATCCATAAAGCGCGCCTTTTTTATGTATCTGTTTTAATATCGGATACCAAAATTTTTTTGAAATAAAAAAATTGATAAAACCGGAACCGGCTATTTCGGCTTTTTCTATTATCCCTTCCGTATCTTTTATACTATCTAAAAGAATTTCGGCTATCTTTTTAGGCGGCATCTTATATAACGACGCGCTTTTCATAGCCGCATTTGTAGAAAAATCTCCATGTTCCGCCTTTCTCGGCTCTTCTATCTCAATTTCTACCAAACGCGCAGACGGGAAAAAACCCTTTTCATAAGCCCGCTTAAATGAATCGGTTATAATTTCATAAAGTTTACTCTTCATATTTTTTATGTTTCCTCTGTTTATATTTGTATTATGAGATTTCTCCTCGCTGCGCTCATGGCAAAAAAAGTCTGTAAAATGACGCTGTAAAAAAAATTACTTCCTGTCCTGTCGAGCAAAGCAAAAAATCTTTTTATTATCTCTTTTTAAGCCCCTCTTTTCAATAAAAAAAAAACCTTAAATATTTTTTACATAACTTAAAATATATGATAATTAAACCGAAATCATGATAGTTATAAATGTTTCATAAGGTTATATCTCAATGAAAGGGCTGATATATTATGTTAAAAAAATCTTTAATAACCCTCTTTTGTTCTATTTTTTTTATCTCCTGCTTTCCCTTTCAACAAAAAGAGGAGCAAAATTCTATTTCCGCTGGAATGAAAGAGATAAAAAAAGGCGCCGCTTGGTATAACAGAGGCTGCTATAATAGAAGCCTTAATAGCTTCATAAAAGCAAACGAATTTTTTTCCGGAGAGGATTCAAGCAATGGAGTCGCTATGAGCCTAAACAACATAGGCAATAGCTACAGAGCTATCGGAAACCTTAAAAAAGCCGAAGCTTTTTTAAAAGAAGCCTATCAAATATATTCGGAAATAAAAAATTACGAAGGAATGCTTCAAGCATTATCCAATACCGCCGCTTTGCTTATAGAAAACGGCAAACAAGCCGAAGCCTTAAAAACTATTAAACAAGCGGATAAAATATCAAAAGATAATAATATAATATTTACTCCTCTGCTTAATATAAAAGCCGCTGTTATGATAAAAAAAAATAAACATAACAAAGCCGAACAACTGCTTAATATAGCCTTGCAAAAAGCAAAAAAAGAGGCTTCCGAATATGCCGCCGCAAACTGTTTACTTGCCGAGATAATGATAAAAAAAAAGGAATACGATTCTGCCTTAAAATATCTTGATACGGCGCTAACTGTTGATAAAAAAAACGGCTTTTATAAGGGAATAGCAGAAGATCTTGAAAAAATAGCTCAAGTAAAAAGCGCTACCGGCGAAAAGCGCGAAGCTGTTTCTTATCTTAAAAGAAGCGGAAAAATTTATGCTTTAATCGGAAAAGAAAAAAAATGTTTAGAGATTATATCATCAATTAAAAATTTGGCAAAAGAAACCGATACGGATATAACAATAACAAAACATTTTATTAATAAATGGCTTAAAAAAGAATTGTTTGAAAATAGCTGCGAATAATAAAGATGGGCCCACCTGGAATCGAACCAGGGACCTACCGGTTATGAGCCGGTGGCTCTGCCAAACTGAGCTATGGGCCCCTAAAATTTAATTTGACTTTTTAACTCTAACAAAACTCTTTGTCAATAAAGTTTTTTAAATTCCAAAAACTTTATTGACATAATTTATTAATATAGAATAAATATCAAAGGATAGATTTACAATTCTCAAATAAAGATTCGGAGTTTTAAAAATGCCTTACAGGAAAGAACGGGAAGAGCTTAGCCTAAAAAACAGATTAAGAAGGTCTTATTACGAATTATTGACAGACGATTTAGAACAAACCCTTTTACAATACGGACTTGTCGATTCTTATAAAAATTTTTTAAAACAAAAAACCGAATTTCCTTTTGTCCAGTATAAAGAGCTAAAGCCAAGAGTCCGAATACCGAGTATAGAATATAAAGAGCATAATCCGTTTTTGGTTATCTTTACCGAAGATTTTATACCCTCTTCTTTTAAAAAATATTTGAAATTTTTTGATATTAACAAAACCACCAAAAGCAATCTTATAAATTCCGGCGGACTGTGCCTTTTGGATAATTTTGATAGAACTCACAAATATTTGGAATCTCCGAAAATTTTTAATTTTTTAACACAGCTTTTATCCGTAGATTACGCGACTCTTATTCAGCGCGATAAAAGTATAAGATCGAAAAGCAGATACCATATCTCCCATTTTCATGTAAGAATAGATTGGCCTGTAGTAAACGCCGCGGAAGAGCTTGCAAAATCTCTTCGTTATGTCTCGCAAGACATTTATGAAAAAGGAGATAGATATGCGGAGATTGTTCAAAGAAAATTTTTTGAATATTACGGAATGCATCCTGCCGCCGGCGGCAGAAGAACCGCCGCCATAATAGCCGCCCAGTATCTGCGCAAGCTGCCTTGCATAAGCGGCGTTTATGTTTCAAGCTCCGAATCAAGAGCCCTTTTAAAACTTACCGAAAAAAGAATTTCCAAAGCAGTATTAGTAAAACTTACAGATAAAGAAGCCGAAAAGATAGCTCAAGCAAACTCAATTACCTTAAAAAGTTTTAAAAAGAATTACTCTGTTGTTACACAGGAAAAAGACGAAATATATATTTTTTGCGCCTCTTATGCTTTTACCGAGCATGCGCTTCCGCCGGAAGACGGAAAATTAAGAGAAATAAAACATGACGTAAGCTGGCTTAAAGTTGACTGCCAATATATTCTGCCCAAACCAGGAACATTGCGCTATTCGCCGCTGCCGGTAAATCTTATATACGCATTTTAATAAAAAATTTTTAATCTTTTCCCCCTTACATTTTAAGGAATAATTGCTAAAAAAGCTTGACATTAATGATATAAATAAAATAAAAGCATCATAATACTATTACAGAACTCAATCTATTACAGAACTCAATCTATTACAGAACTCAATCTATTACAGAACTCAATCTATTACAGAACTCAATCTATTTCAGAACTCAATCTATTACAGAACTCAATCTATTACAGAACTCAATCTATTACAGAACTCAATCTATTTCAGAACTCAATCTATACATAGAAAAGAACTTTGCATAACATTTTTTTATTTTTAAAAGATGTCCTGTTTTAAACGCAGGCTTATTAAAATTAAGGCATAACTCGAAAAAAAAGCTATGCAAAAGTATTAGAGGCAATTTGCAATTTCAATATAAAATAAGGATAACAAAATGAAAAAAATAATCTTTTATATCTTTTTAAGTTTCTTCTTTATCGCGTTTTCGGCGCTTGCCGCAGACGTAGAACATACGGGAAGCGCTACTTATAGTCAAA
>JAFDMD010000134.1 GCA_019306185.1 Deltaproteobacteria bacterium | reverse complement strand
TCCGAGCTATAGCGACAAGATATGATAAATTGAAACGTAATTTCGAGGCTATGCTCGCTTTGGCTCGCGCTTTCCTTTGGCTACCTTTATGAATTGTCAACAGACCCTAATATTAGACGAAGCCACATCTTCATTAGATTCCGCTGCGGAAAGCTCGATTCAAAAAGCGATATTCTCTTTAAAAAAACAGAATAAAACGGTTATAATAATAGCTCATCGTTTAAGTACCGTTATGAACGCCGATAAAATAATAGTTTTAAAACAGGGCGAAACCGTAGAAGAAGGAACACATAAAAACTTGCTTGCAAAAAAAGACGAATATTACTCCCTTTGGCAATATCAAATTCCGTTGCCTTTAACATAGCCTTTATTATTGGATTTAGCGCGGCAAAACCCAACTCTACTAAGTTATTGAATTTGCCAATTTAAACAGCTCCCGCAAAGACGAAATATAGCTAAATTCCAATAAAATGATTGAATTTCGGCGCATAACAAAGTAGTCTGTTCAAATTCAAGGCGGATAAACATTTTAACCGACGCCGAAAACAGGCAAACCACTTGATTATCCGGCGAAATCCAAACGGGGAGAAACCTATTTATGATTCCATACGATATTGATACAAACGTTCCTACTTTGGGAATCCCAAAAATAGATTCGCCGATGAAATATCTAAACAATGATCCGAGAAGTCGCAATTTTATACCGGATACAAAACGGGTTTTAATCAGCGTTATATCGGACGATTTTAAAGAGGTTCTCAAAAGCGGCTCCGCTCCACTATCTTTTGAAGCCGCAGGTCCCAGAGAAAAAATATTTTTCGATCCTAGCAAACTAAGATGCGCTATGGTTACCTGCGGCGGTTTATGCCCGGGCATCAACGATATAATCCGCTCCATAGTTTTTAGCCTATATTTCGGATACGGAGTTCATAATATTTACGGTATAAAATACGGGCTTCAAGGATTTATTCCAAAATACGGACACGATTTCATCCAGTTAGGACCTTCTACGGTAGTAGATATTTTAACTCAAGGCGGCTCTATTCTCGGCTCTTCAAGAGGACCTCAAGATATTGAAAAAATAGTAGATTCTTTGGAAAGAATGAATATTGGCATTCTATTTATGATAGGCGGAGACGGCACGTTGCGAGCGGCTTTAAATATTGCGGACGCTATTATTAAAAGAGGGCTTAACATAAGCGTTGTAGGCATTCCGAAAACAATAGATAATGATATATTTTTAGTGTCAAAATCTTTCGGATTCGATACTGCCGTCGAAATAGCCACCTCCGCAATAAGAAGCGCTCATACCGAAGCTATAGCATACCCTAACGGAATTGGTCTTATAAAGCTTATGGGCAGATATTCCGGCTTTATAGCGGTAAGCGCCGCTCTTGCTCAACAGGATGTTAATTTTGTTCTTATTCCGGAAGCCGATTTCGATTTAAAAGGAGAAAACGGCTTATTAAAAACTCTTGAAAAAAGACTTTCGGATAGAAAACATGCCGTAATAGTTGCCGCTGAAGGAGCGGGACAAAAATTTTTCTGCAAAGGGCGCAAGGAATACGACGCTTCCGGAAATATTAAGCTCTATGACATAGGCGGCTTTTTAAAAGACAAAATAGCCGAATATTTTAAAGAAAAAAATATTAATATAGCTATGAAATATATCGACCCCAGTTATATGATAAGAAGCGTTCCGGCAAACGCAAACGATAGGGGTTTTTGTAGTTTTCTCGGCAGAGAAGCGGTTCATGCCGGTATGGCGGGAAAAACAAAACTTATAATAGGACATTGGAATAACTGCTTTGTGCATCTGCCTATGGAAGCGTCCGTTGGAAAACGCAAAAGCGTAAATACCGAAGGAAGATTATGGAGAGGGGTTTTGGAGGCTACGGGACAGGGGTCTTTAACTTCCGCCGTATAGCCCTGTTTTGACGTCGGTTAAAATTTTTATCCGTTTTTTTATTCTTGTTTAGTCAATACTAAAAAATTATAATACATATTGTAATTATTATAAATTCTAAAAAAATAAAGTAATATATTTGCAAAGGATTAATATTGATTTTAATATTTTTTTGCAAATTTTAATCGCAAAAAAATTTGTACAAAGGGGCAAAGGATAAGAGCAGAAGGCAATAATTAAGGAATTTCTCGCCGAGCGCGAAATGACAAACTTCTTATTCTTGGCGAACATTTTTTTACCCTGTTATTTGGACAAACGTTATCTTTGCCTGTCATTTCGACGAGCAAAGCGAGGAGAAATCCCTTAATTTAAAGCGAGTAAGTAGTAAAAAAGCCGGAAAATAACAGGTTGATTTTTTATATCTTTTATTAAGCTTTAACTTATTGATACTTCAGGTATTAGCAAAACCTTTTACGCTGAAAAAGCATATTATATATTGAAATTATTGCAAATTTTAATAAAAACAAGGCGGATATTTGCAAGCGTTCAATACTACTCTTAACATTTTTTTGCAAATTTTAAGAAGAAATATTCATTACTATCAAAGTCGGTAGTTTTATTTCCTCGACGGCAAGCAAAAAGCGGAGCAAACAAACTCGGATACTGACAAATTGAATTATTGAATAATCAACCGAACGGCTCATTTTTTACGCTTTTTATTAACTTTTTCAGCATCGAATGTTGAATCGCCGAAACTCAGAATAACAAAAATCAGACTTCGACATTTATTACTTCGTCGGTAGAAATAAGAAGCGACAAGATAAACCTTTATACTATTACTACATCTTTTATTGTTTTTACAATCTGTTCCGGATCATCCATAATTTTAAGTTTTTCTATATCGCAGGAAGATATATTGCCGTGCGAAAGCATCTGCTCCTTCATCCATTCCACAAGCCCCGCCCAATAATCGGTTCCTACCAATATTACCGGAAACGGCTTTATCCGTTGGGTTTGAATTAAGGTAACCGCTTCAAACAATTCATCCATTGTTCCGACGCCTCCCGGCATAATAATGTATGCCATAGCATATTTTACAAGCATTACTTTTCTTATAAAAAAATATTTAAAATCTATCTTTATATTGGAATATTTATTCGGCGCATCTTCAAAAGGCAGAAGTATATTAAGCCCGACGGATGTGCCGTCCGCTTCCGAGGCTCCTTTGTTTGCGGCTTCCATTATTCCGCCTCCGCCTCCGGTTATAACCGAAAAATCATTTTTGGCAAAAAGATATGCGATCTCTTCCGCCTTTTCATAATAAGGATCATCTGTTTTTGTTCTTGCGGAACCGAATATGCTTACTGCAGGTCCCAAATCGTGCAAGGCTTCAATTCCGTCCGCAAATTCCCCTATTATTTTAAACATTCGCCAAGATTCGTCATTTTTTAAGTGATTGATTACATACTGTTTTTCGTTTTTTGACTTTTCCATTATAGTTTTCCATTTTCTTTTTTTATATAAATTTTGAATAAGGTAAAGATTTGATATACTTTTCCATATATTCCCAATCCGGTAGATTATTTTTGCTCGGTAATTTGATTTTCAATTTGCCAAGTCTTGTTTTTGTCGCTCCTCTGCCGTAATTAAATTTTTTCTGCAAATCTTTAGTTAAAATTGTGTTGAAAAACAATGCGTTATATTTATTTAAATCTTTATTATACAAAAGAGTAATATTATTTCCGGCTATAAATCTTTCAAATTGATAAAAAGAAGATAAACTCTCGCCGCCTACGGAAATACAATTTTCTTGATTAAAATTTTCATCAAATCGATTGTTATCTGTTATAAATCTTTCGACGCCATTATTAGAATTTGTTCTTGTAATATAAGGCAGATTTCCATTTTCCACATCCTCTAACAACAATGCATGAACAGGTTTTGCCTTTTTTAAATAAAATAACTCGCCGATAAAAAAATACTTCCAATTTTCAATATTCAATCCAATTTTTCTATCAATCAGCGATTCTTTGGAAATACAAGTTAACGCTTTTTTATAATAAGCAAAAAGATGATAGGATAAGCGTTTTGGCATGCTATCAGGGATAAATATTTTCTTTAATGTTTTATTTGCCTGTCTTCCATAATTATATTTGTATTTATTTGCGTTTATACATTTCGCATAAAAAAGCATTTCTGTTTCACTCGTCTCTTTTTTCGGAGTAAGAACTAATACATGAAAACCGGTATAAAACGGAAAGGACTGATAAAATGTCGATAAAACCGAACCGCCGACGGCAACCGATAAAGAATGTGCCGGATTTGTTTCAATACCCGGCTCTTTTTCCACATAAGCGGAAACGCCGTTATTTTTTTCGGTGCGCGAAACAAAAGGAACGGAGCTTTTATCGGAGCTTTTAGATTGAATTAAATGAATAAGCTCCAAACTGTTTCCATATCTTATATTAAACAGCTCGGATATTTTTACCAATCTACTCATTCTCTTGTCTCCGCTTTCTATCTAAAAGTCTATTGCTATGCAAAAATGTTACATAATTAAGAATAGTATCCTCAAAGTCGGAAGGCTTTAAATTAGAATAATCCGTTTCCATATAAGCCTCCGCCGCCCATTCCATATCTGCGGAAACTATTTGATTAACGCTAAATCCGGGTTCGTTTTTTCTGTTGATAAAGTTCGACTTCCATTTTTCTTTTATATCGTCCCATTTTCCATAAGCGTCAATCCTTCCTTTATTCTTTCTTTTTACAAATCCGTCCTCTTTATAATAGCCGAAATATGTCTCCTTATTTTTCGGGTGCGGTTTATGAGCGGTAAAAACCATAATACAGGAGACTACGTTTACTTTTGAATTATGAAATAATTCGTCCGGCATAGATAAAACCGCCTCTAAAGTATGTTTTTCCAATAAATTCTTTTTTAATTCACAAACTTTGCCGGATTGCGCCAAAGCGCTTTGCATAGGAACAATTGCAACGCAAGTTCCGCCGTAGGTTAAGCATTCAAGATTGTTTAAGATAAACTTTAATTCCTCCGTATCGGTCTTTTTATTGGATTTATACGGAGGATTTAAAAATCCTACCGTAGGTTTTTTCCTCTTTATTTTTTCTATAACCTGTTTATCAAAGCAGTCTCCGTTTATTATATTTGTTTTTCCATCCTGATGAATATACATGTTGGAAACCGCCAAAGCAAAAATATGAGCCTGATATTCCGTCCCTATAAGTTGGTTAGCCTTTATTTCTTTTACTTTTGTTTCGTCCCCTTGTGCATCTTTAATCATTTTTTTCATAGCGGCAATCAAAAAACCGCCGGTTCCGGCGCAGTTGTCATAAGCGATGGAATTTTTATTTACCTGCCCCAAATCGGCAAAAAGATCGGTAATATGCGGCGGAGTTAAAACTATTCCAAGCCCTTTATCGCTGTTTGCATATCTTAAAAATTCAACGTAAAGCTGACCTAATACGTCAAAATATTGATGGGTCTTAATAAACGCGTTTATATTGTCGTCAATATCGTCAATAAGTTCTTTTAAAATCCTATCCTTTTTTGCCAATGAAGTATCGGTTTTAATAAAGCCGAATTGGGTATTTAAATTTGCAAGCCTCGCGCCTGTTATGTTTGCAGTCTCCAATTCGTCCGAAACGGTTTGAATAAGATGCGAGGAAAGCTCTTCCGGTTTTTTATAAAGAGGATAAGATTTTTTAAAAGCCGGATTTTCCAAAGCTATTAGGATGGAGCTGATTAATAAACTTCTTTCGCTTTCCCGAATTTTATAA
>JAFDMD010000030.1 GCA_019306185.1 Deltaproteobacteria bacterium | reverse complement strand
TTAATAATTTTTGCCGCCCTCGCAACAAAAAATAAAAACCCGTCATTTAATAAAGGGATTTCTCCTCGTTTCACTCGTCGAAATGACAACGTAAAATAAAGATTTGTTGAAATGGCGGGTAAAAACAAAAACCGACGCGAAGAGAACCAAAAATAGCCGGCAATACCAAAAAAGCGATAAATAATAGATATTGGCAAAACGTTTAAGCTTAAAATGCAGGTTTTTTAGCGCCGACTAATTCAATGCTTAATTTTGGCGGATAACAAAGCGGTTTGTTTGTTTGCAAGGCGATTTTTTTTTAACCGGAGGAATACATGGAGTATTTCGAGGATTAAAAAAAAAATCAACGCCGCAAACGGGTAAATTGCGAAGTTATTAATTAATTTTTTATCCTCGGAAACAGAGTAACCGCAGGCATAAGCGTTGTCTGCGGAGGCAGTTTTCCCCATATTTTTAAAGAATTCAAATCAAACATTTCCTCTTTATCGCCAAGCCCGAGATGCTTTATCATTATAAGGGAGGTATCCGGCATTACAGGGTATAAAACGCCGGCTATTATTCTTAAAGACTCCAAAAATCCGTACATTAAAGCTTCAAGCCTATCTCTTTCCGAAGGTTCCTTTGCAAGCTCCCAGGGGGCGTAGTCGTTTATTGCTTTGTTAAGACCGGATATTAATCTCCATACCGCATCCAACGCCTTGTTAAAGGAAAAGCTTATCATATAATCTTGATATTCGTTTACGGCAGATGCCGCTCCGGCTTTCATTTTTGCTATCTCTTTTATGAATTCTTCCGAAGGGCGTTTCGGAACTATTCCGTCAAGGTATTTATGAGCCATTGAAATAACTCTTGAAAAAAGATTGCCGAGATCGTTTGCAAGGTCCGAATTAATTCTTTGAATTACAGCCTCTTCGCTAAAAGAGGAATCGCGCCCGAATACCATCTCTTTGGCAAGAAAATATCTTATTGCGTCAAGCCCGTATTTTTCTTGTAATGCAAGAGGGTCTATAACATTGCCTATTGTTTTGGACATTTTGCTTTTATCAACATTCCAATATCCGTGAACATTTAAGCTTTGATAAGTAGGAATGCCCGCCGCTTTTAACATTGTAGGCCAATATATTCCGTGCGGTTTTAATATATCTTTTGCTATTATATGATTTGAATTTTTCCAGAACTTTTTAAAAAGTTCTCCGTTAGGATACCCTAACCCTGTTATATAATTTAAAAGAGCGTCAAACCATACATAAGTAACGTAATTCTCGTCAAAAGGAAGGGTAATACCCCATTTAAGCCTTGATTTAGGTCTGGATATACATAAATCTTCAAGAGGCTCTTTTAAAAATGACAACGCCTCATTTGCATAACGAGGAGGAGTAATAAAATTTGGATTCTTCTTTATATGATCAATAAGCCAATCTTGATATGCGCTCATTTTAAAAAAATAATTAGCCTCTTTAATATTAGAGGGTTCAATATCATGATCAGGGCATTTACCGTTTACAAGCTCTTTTTCGGTGTAAAATCTTTCGCATCCGAAACAGTATTTGCCTTCGTACTCGTTAAAATAAATATCCCCTTTATTATAAATTTTTTCAAGAATATCGCGAACAAGTTTTATATGCTCGGAATCTGTAGTGCGTATAAATTTATCATAACCTATATTTAATTTAGTCCAAAGTTTTTTATAAATTCCGCTTATATTATCGACATACTCTTTTACCTTAATACCCTCTTTTTCCGCGGCTTTTACTATTTTATCTCCATGTTCGTCCGTTCCGGTAAGAAAAAAAGTTTCGTTATTATTAATTTTATAAAAGCGGGATATTATATCCGCAATAATGGTGGTATAGGCGTGTCCCAAATGAGGTTTTGCGTTTACATAATATATCGGAGTAGTTATATAAAAAATATCATTCATTTTTTCTTTCCCCTTCATTAGCTTGTCCCAATTGAAAAGTAAAAAAACATTCGTTATTATAAAAAGTCGGCGCTGAAAAACCTGTTAAGCTTAAACAGTTTTGCCAATATCTATTATTTATAGCTTTTTATTAAGGGATTTCTCCTCATTTCACTCGTCGAAATGACAGGCAAAGATAATGTTTGTCCAAAGAACAGGTTAAAAAATGTTCGTCCGGAATAAAAAAATTGTCATTTGGAGCAAAGCAAAAAATTCCTTAATTATTTCCACGTTGTTTCTTTGCAGCGCGTTGTTTTTGTTTGTCATTTCGACAAGCGAAGCGAGGAGAAATCCCTTTATTAGCGCCTTCTGATCTTATCCTTTGTTCCTTTGTGCAAATCTTTTTGCGATTAACCGGTTCTACGTTTTTTTGCTTAACTATCCTTATCGATGGATATTATATTTATTTAATAACCTCTATTTCATCCGACTTCATATCTACTATCTGATTGCCTTTAATCTTTACCGTTACCTTTTTAGCTATAGGATTATGCCCGACGATTTTCCCTTTTCCCGAAGGAGTTTCAACGAATGTTCCTATATTAGGCATCTTTTTTTTTAGGGTTGTATAAACTTTATTCTCAAAATTAAGGCAGCACATAAGGCGTCCGCATAATCCGGATGTTTTATTAGGATTTAAAGACATGCCTTGCTGTTTTGCCATCTTTATTGAAACCGGAATAAATTTTTCGACGTAAGAACAGCAGCATATCTCTCTGCCGCATCTTCCTATCCCGCCTAACATTTTAGCCTGATTTCTTACTCCGACTTGCCTCATCTCAATCTTTGTTTCAAACTTTTTGGCAAGTTTTTTAACAAGATCCCTAAAATCAACTCTCCCTTCCGAAACAAAAAAAAATGTCAGCTTATTGGAAATAAAGGCGGATTTTACCATAAAAGGATTCATCCGTATTTTAAGTTCCCGGGCGAGTTCAAGGCAGCATTGACGGGCTTCCGCCTCTTTTACTTTTAGCGTTTTCAACCTCTCGTAATCTTCATATTCGGCAAGCCGAACCAAATTTTTAAGGGGCTTTGCCAAAGGACGACTATCGTCATAATCGTAAGGAGGCGTCGCGACAACCCCGAATTCAAGCCCCTGTTCGGTTTCTACAATTACGTCTGCTTTGTCCTCCGGGACAACATCCTTACACTCAAAATTATAAGTTTTACCGAAAGAATTAAATTTTACTCCTACTACTTTTGTCATCTGCAAATTCCAATTTTTAAAAATAAATTTTCGATCGCAAGCCTAATATTTATGCCCGAAGATAATTTTTTTTCTATTGTTTCTATCATAATTATAATTGAATACAGGCTTTTTTTATCATATATTGTAGCCGCAGTTTCTATTCCGCTTTTAAAATCAAAATTTATAATCCTATCCGGTTCCAGTTGAAATATCATAATATCTCTTATCCAACTTTTTATGATTTTAAGAGAATCTTTTAATATTTTTTTATCCGAAAATAAAAACTCAGCAAGAAAAAGGGACGTAAAAATCGGCGTTAAAGTAATCTTTTCAAGTTCGAAAATAAGTCTTGCGCGATAATCAAAACTTTTTTTATCCTTTAACATCGCCGCATTATCCAAACTTCCTTCCGCAATTTTTGAAATTATATCAGCCTCATTCTCCGAAACGCCGTATTTATCGGTTAAAAAACAAGCAATGCTTTTATCTTTTAAGGGAGCAAATCTTATATGACGGCATCTGGAAATAATTGTAGCCGGCAAATCGGATAGGTTGACTGCGGTAAGAATAAAACAGGTTTGTTCCGGAGGTTCTTCCAATATTTTTAAAAGCGCGTTGCATGCTTGGGGGGTCATATTGTCCGCTTCATATATTAAAACAAAGCGTAGGCGCGCTTCAAAAGGCTTTAGCGCAAGTATCTCTAAAATATCGCGAATAGCGTCTATTTTAATAACGGAATTAGACGCGGATATTTCAATTACATCAGGGCTAACGCCATGTTTTATTTTTTTGCAAGATTTGCATTCGCAAAATCTGTCGCCGCTTGATAATTGTATATTATTAAAACAGTTGCAAGACATAGCAAATAGTTTCGCGCAAATTCTTTTTCCTATCCCTTGAATGCCCGAGAATAGCAAAGCATGAGGAACCGTATTATTGAAAATCAGCCTATTTAAAATATCGACGACATGTTCTTGATCTATTATCGCATCTACTTGCAGTTCTTTGTTATCCGAATTTTTCAAACTACTTTTTCCGAATCGCGTCAACCCGTTCTCTAAGCTCTTTACCGCATTTAAAGAATGGCAGCCATTTCGGCTTTACCGATATTCTTTCGCCGGTTTTCGGATTCCTGCCCTTGTAGCTTCCGTATTTTTTGGTATAAAAACTCCATAGCCCTCTAATCTCTATTCTTTCTTTTGCCAGCAAAGCGTCCGCAATAGAATTAAAAAAAAGATCAACTATTATTTTTGCGTGCTCTTCGGAAAGTTCAACACCTTTTTCGGAAGCCTCGATTCTTAACTCCGAAACAATTCCTGCTTTGTTCATACTCATTTATAACACTCCTTTTGGCATAGTGGTTATGATTAATTGCCTAATATATCAAGATTTATAATGTGTCAACTTTATAACGTTAAACCTTCTCTTTTATTTTTCGCCTCTTCATAAACCTTTTTTGCATAATAAGAGCTTCGTACAAATGGTCCGCTTACGCATGCGGAAAAGCCTATTAAATAAGCCTCCTTTGCCCAATATTCAAATTTTTCGGGCAAAACAAATTCTTTTACTTTAAGATGCGCTTTTGAAGGCTGCAAATACTGCCCGATTGTAATAATATCGCATCCCGCATTAAAAATATCGGTTAAAGTCTGTTTTATCTCTTTATCGCTTTCTCCCAAACCAAGCATTATGCCGGATTTTATAAGAATATTCGGATCTTCCTTTCTTGCGTTTTCAAAAATTTGTAAAGACCTATCATACAAAGCTTCAGGTCTTACGGAGGAATAAAGTCGTTTTACCGTCTCTACATTATGATTTAAAACGTCCGGCTTTTCATTGATAACCTTTTTTAAAGCCTCTTTGTTTCCTCCGAAATCCGGTATTAAAATCTCTATCTTTGCGTTATCGACAAACTTTTTTATTTTCCGGATTACCTCCGCAAAGCAAAAAGCGCCTCCGTCCGACAAATCGTCTCTTGTAACCGAAGTTATCACTACATAATCAAGCCCCATATCCTGAACCGCTCTAACAATTCTATCGGCTTCCGATTTGTCCGGCAACGCCGGTTCCTTGTTATGCTCTACGGCGCAAAAAGCGCAGTTTCTGGCGCATTCGGAACCCATTATTAAAAAGGTTGCCGTATGCGCCGAGAAACATTCCCACTGATTCGGGCATTTAGCCTCTATGCATACGGTATTAAGCCCGCATGTTTTTAATAAATTTCTTGTCTTTTCATATTGAATGTCCGTAGGCAGTTTTTTTTTAAGCCAGCTTGGTTTTCGTTTTATATTCAATTTTTTTTATATTCTTTGCCAACCTTTTTTATCAAATAATTCTTGAAAAAAGGATTAAAATTTTTCGTTAACAAAAGTGTCCGGCGTATAAGGTTGAAGTTCAACGCAAAAAACCTCCTTAATATATTTTCTCATAATCGATTTTGCAAATATTATATTTATATTATTTTTTTCCGATTCTAAAAAAACAGAGGTTGCGCTTACCCCTTTTAACCCGCAAGGATTTATCCAATTAAACGGCGTAAGATCAATATTTATATTTAAAGCTATCCCATGAAAAGCAATATCTTTTTTTACCGCTATCCCTACGCTTCCTATTTTTTTAAAATCAACCCATGCGCCGACGGCATTTTCAACCGAAGAGGCGCTCGCTCCCATATCCGAAGATGTTCTTATTAATAATTCTTCAAGTTTGTTTACATATTCTTTAACGGAAAGTCTGTTTTTTTTTAAATCTACTATAGGATAAGCTATAAGCTGACCCGGACCATGGTATGTAATATCTCCTCCCCGCTCAATGAGTATAATCTTTATACCTCGCTCCGTAAGTTTTTTTGAAGATATTAAAAGATTTTCTTTTTTACCGTTTTTACCGATTGTAAAAACAGGGAAATGCTGCGTAAAAATAAGAAAGTCATTTTCTACAAGCCCCTCCCTCTTTAAACCCGCAAGCCGCTTTTGGATATTCCATACGGTTGTATAATCGGTAATAGGCAAATCTATCGCCATCCATTGTTTTTTAATAATAGCAGCGTTTCCTCCGTTTAAATTTCAAGCAAAAGCGGTTAAACGAGGCTTTCTTGCCGCTCCGGTTTCGTCAAGACGTCTTACTTTGGTTATCTCTGGAGCGTCTAAAAGAAGTTGCGGATTCTCTTTTGCCTCTTTAAGAATACTTTTAATCGCCTCTATAAGTCCGTCAATCTCCTCTTTTGATTCGGTTTCGGTAGGCTCTATCATTATTGCGCCTTTAACAATTAACGGGAAATATATGGTAGGCGGATGATAACCGTATTCTATAAGCCTTTTTGCCAAATCAAGAGTCGCGACCTTATATTGTTCCAATTTTTTATCCGAAAATACGCACTCATGCATACAAAGTCCGTCGTAAGGAATCTCCAAATCCTCCTTTAAGCATGCTCGAATATAATTCGCATTTAATACCGCAAGTTCGCTTGCTTTTTTAAGATATTTATCTCCCATGCTCATTATATAACAATAGGCTTTAAGCATTACTCCGAAATTTCCGAAAAATGTATGGAGACGTCCTATAGATTGAGGAAACTCTTCGGAAGCGACATATTTATTATCCTGTTTGATTATTCTCGGCGTAGGTAAAAACGGCTCCAACTTTTTATTTACGCATACGGGACCGGCTCCGGGTCCTCCGCCTCCGTGAGGAGTCGAAAAGGTTTTATGCAAATTAAGATGAATTACGTCTATTCCTATCTCGCCCGGAGACGATATGCCCATGATAGCGTTCATATTGGCTCCGTCGCAATATACAAGTCCCCCTTTTGCATGAACTATCTCGGCTATCTCCTTTATATTCTCTTCAAATAGCCCCAAAGTATTAGGGTTAGTGATCATTATACCCGCGGTATCTTCGTCCATAACGACGGCTATTGTTTCGGGCAAAAGAACCCCGTTTTGTCCCGATTTTACCGCTACGGGTTTAAAACCGCATAAAGCCGCGCTTGCGGGATTTGTTCCGTGAGCCGTATCCGGAATTATAATCTTTTTTCTAACGCTATTTTTGCTTTTAAAATATGCGTAGCATATAAGCATTCCTGCAAGCTCTCCATGCGCGCCTGCCGCCGGCTGAAGACTTACGGCGTCCATTCCGGTTATCTCTTTTAAAAAATCGGCAAGCCTGAACATTACTTCCAGAGCGCCCTGATTAAGTTCCGGCTCTACAAGCGGATTGGCGCCCCATCCCGAAAGAGCGGCAAGTTTTTCGTTTATTTTGGGATTATACTTCATTGTGCATGATCCCAAAGGATACATTCCTGTATCCACTCCGAAATTCCAAGTAGAAAGCCTTGTATAATGACGCGCTATATCTATCTCCGAAAGCTCCGGAAAGTCCGGACCTTCGCCTGTTATTTCTTCGTCGATATAAGCCTTTTCCACATCCTGTTTCGGCATCGAAAAAGCGCTTTTCCCTTTGCCTCCTTTTTCCCATAATAGCGGCTCGTTTAATACAAGTCCCGCATTTGCGAATTGTTTGCTCATGATATAATCTCTTTCAATAGTATATCCAAATCCTCTTTGGTTTTTGTTTCGGTTACGCATAATAAATAATTGCCGTCAAGTTCCGGATAAAATTGTTTTATAGGAATACCCGGTATTATCTTTTTACCTTTAAGCTCATTATATTTTGCCTCAAACCCTTTGCCCAAATCCGCCGCGAACTCGTTAAATCCGGACGCTTCAAATGTAATTTTAATCCCTGCTTTTAGAAGCGCTTGTTTTAAATATTCGGCTTTATCATAATTTAAGCGGGCAAGCTCTCTAAAACCTCTTTTACCTAAAGACGCCATATACATAGATGCGCCAAGCGCGCAAAGGCTTGCGTTTGTGCATATATTAGAAGTCGCTTTCTCCCGTCTTATATGTTGTTCTCTTGTAGAAAGGGTAAGAACAAAGCCTCTTTTTCCGTCTATATCTTTGGTTTCCCCTACAAGCCTTCCGGGAATGCTTCGCATATATTTTTTATTTGTAGCAAACATTCCAAGCCCGGGTCCTCCGAAAGATTGAGGAATGCCCAAACTCTGCCCTTCTCCGCACGCAATATCCGCTCCGCAAACTCCGGGATTTTTATATAACCCGTAAGCAAGCGGCTCCGTAAAAGAAACAATAAAAAGAGTTTTTGAATCCTTTATGCTTTCTTTGATTTTTTTCAGCTCTTCAATACATCCGAAAAAATTAGGAGATTGAACTACTACAGCCGCAAAATCTTTGGAATCGGAAACAGCGGAAATATCGGTTAAACCTTTTTTATCGTACCCCGTTTCTACTATTTCGATATTTGCGGGTCCAAGATACGTTTTTGCAACCATTCTATGATATGGATGAATAGCCGAAGATAACGCAACCTTTTTTCTGCCGGTTATACGAACCGCCATAAGAAGCGCTTCCGCCAAAGCCGAAGAGCCATCGTAAAGAGAAGCGTTTGAAATATCCATACCCAAAAGTTGAGCCGTTAAGGTTTGATATTCAAATATAGCCTGTAAAGTCCCTTGCGCCATTTCTGGCTGATAAGGGGTGTAAGCGGTTACAAATTCGGATCTGGAAAGAAGATAAGAAGCCGCCGCGGGAATATAATGTTCGTAACTTCCGGCGCCTGCAAAAACTTTATATTCGTCCGAAGAAACATTATTTTGCGAAAGACTTTTTACATGACTTTCCAATTCCCATTCGGTTAAAGGCTCCGCAATATCAAAAGTTTTTTTTCTTATACATTCTTTCGGAACAGAGCTAAAAAGTTCTTCTATACTTTCCGCTCCTATCTTTTCTAACATTTTGCGAATATCATCTTCGCTGTGTGGTAAATAACGCATTTTTTATCCTTCCAATTGTTTAATATAAGCGTCTTTATCCATAAGGTCTTTTAATTGCGCGCTATCCGAAATTTTAACCTTTATCATCCATCCTTCTTTATAAGGAGAGTTATTTGCATTTTCCGGAGCGTCCGCCAACGATTCGTTAATTTCAATAATCTCTCCTCCTATAGGCATATAAAGATCGGATACCGCCTTTACGGATTCTATAGACCCGAATTCATCTCCTTTATTAAAAACAGCGCCTATTTCCGGCAATTCTACAAATACTACGTCGCCGAGTCTATCCTGCGCGTAATCGCTTATTCCTATTGTCGCCGTCTCTCCTTCTTGCTTGACCCATTCATGATCTTCGGCATATAGCAAATTGTCCGGCAGAACTAATTCCTTAATCTCTTTCATTATATATACCCCCGTAATATTATTTTGTTAAACTTATATCGACAAAACCGTCCCGTTTTACTGCGCGGTTAAGCCCTTCCCTTGTTGAAGTTGCAAATAAAAAGATTAGTCGGCAAAAATAAAAATTCTCATTTATCTCATCTATCGATAGTCAAAAAATCCTTTTATTATTTAAAAGATACAAAAATAGACAAGGTTTAAAATGGGTAGAATAAAATAGGTAGAATAAAAATTTTTCTTTTTCCATTTGCAACTTTGCATCTCTGTATCCTTTATTTGAGCGCCGACTATTAACATTTATTGCAACTTGAAATTCTGTTTTTAAAACAATAAGATAAAAAATACAATAAAAAACCGAAAACCTAATAAGTAATCTTGACATAAAAGATGTCTCTTGATAGAAAGAAAAGCCATTCGGGGCGTAGCGCAGTCTGGAAGCGCACTTGAATGGGGTTCAAGCGGTCGCTGGTTCAAATCCAGCCGTCCCGACCATTTTTTAAGCTTGCCATTCCTTCCAAACGTATATTTTAAAACCTTATTATAGACGTAATAAGCGGGGTAAAATGTAATATTTTCTTGCAAATATTAAGATAAAATCTCCATTATTAACAAAGATTTTTAATCGCAAAAAGATTTGTAAAAAAAAACAAAGGATAAGATTAGAAAACAATAATAAAGGGATTTCTCCATTTACTTGATAAAACGGGCTTTTAATTTTTGTTGCAAGACAGCGGAAATAATGGAATTGCCGATTATATTTTAAACTAAGTAACAAAAGATAATTAGGAATTAATTTTAAACTGAAATCCGAAACTTTTTGAGCCTCCGCCTTTTCAAATGTTGGAAAATAATTTAAAGCGGAAATTTTTGCCATGTTTATATCCATAGCGGTATGGGCATCTTCGCAAAGCGATTTGTAATTTTGATAAATTGTCTCAATAATTTTTTTTGAAGGCTCCTTATTAAAAAATTTTAACTTCTTAATCTTCTTGAACAACTCAAATATACTTGTTTCTTTGTCTATATCCGGTAAATCATCTAAGCAAAAGCCTTTAAGAAAGGTTTCTATGGAACTGCGAAGTAAAAATTTCGAGGCTTTGTAGCTGCCGTGAAAAGTAGAGAAAAAAGCTATGCCAACGTCCGAACAAGATTCTTTAATAAAAAAAAATTGAGATTTTAATAAAATATTATCAAAGCTATCATTATCAACAATATTTTGTAATTCGGCGATAAAAGTTAAGTAAGAAAAATATTTCTTATGCTGTTGGCTGATAAAAGAATTAAACGAATCGTTTTTTAACAAATCAGATAGGCTATAATTATTTAAGAAAGACCTTAACTCCCATAAATCTTGTTTAATCTCTCTCGGCATTATAATTTACTTAACTTGATAATAGCATCATTCCAAGAAAAGTTGGGCTGCTTTTTCGCCTCTTTTATTTTCTTTATCTTGCTGTCATTTCCGACAATATTTTCTAACGATTTGCTAAGATGATTTAATTGAGTATCATTTAGTTTCGGCACTTCGCAGACTATCAAACCGATATACTCTTTTCGAGAGCGTTTTGATTTCCTGCTCATTTTTATCTTTAAAACATTTTCCGCAAAATCCAATATATCGTTTGGACTCTTAAAAAGCTCGTTATCTTGAAATAATTGAGGAAGAATCCCCACCAAAACATTTTTATTCAAACGTTTTGATTTTATGTCAAACATATTAACCTGCTGGGAAGAATCATCGTTTAATAAATCTTTAATTAATAAAACCGTTTCTTTTAGTGATATATTTTTTTTATCTTCCAAAAGCCACGATAACTCTTCAACAAGGTTTACCGCCTGATTAATCTTATTTTTTTTACTTTTTTCCATTTTCTTATTTATCTATTCTTTTTATAAGTTCATCAACAATATTAGTTAATGATAATTTTACGTTACTATCGCCAACATCAAGAATAAATGATTTATTTAACTGCCATTTTGCAATATCAGTTCTTTTCGGGATATATTTTTTATACTTAAACTTATTCCATTTGCCGGATTTAATTTTTAACACGGCGTTTTGATAAACGATTGAATTCGGTCTTTCAACCATAGTAAAAACCAATCCTATACACTTAATTTTTAAATCTAAATTTTCTCGTTTATTTTCTATAATATTTTCAAGCAGGTCAATTCCTATGTATGAAATTGGATCAGGTTTTACAGGAATTAAATAATAATCGCTTGCAATTAAAGCGCTTGTCATCCAAACAGACGGCGTAGGAGGCGTATCAATTATTATATAATCATATTTTTCCGTTTCTTGAATTTTCTTTATATATTTTTTCAAACGATTTTCTTTACCCGACCCCGAAGCCATTTCCATAAGATATAAATTAAGATTTCCGGGAAGAATATGAAAATTTTTACGAAATTCGTAAGAGCGAATATCTTCTAAAGGTTTACTTTGCTTCTCGCTCAATCCATCAACAGTCTGCGCTATTCTTCTTGTATCCTCAAAAACAGTAATAATAGTATCTTTGCCGTCTTCTAAATACTTACTATATTCATCCACGCCAAATAAACATTGAGTTGCATTAAACTGAGGGTCTATATCAATTAATAAAACTTTTTTATTATGTTTTCTATTTAAACAATCGGCAATATTTGTTGCAAGGGTTGTTTTACCAACTCCGCCTTTCATGTTTATAAAGGAAATTGTAGGCATCTTTCCCCTCTTATAATTATTAGTTTATTAACGCTATTCGTTATGCCGGATATTTTTATATATTTTGCTTATATAACGCGAGATTGATTATTAGTAATCTTTTCTATTAATTTTGTCAATTCCAAGAAAAAAATTATCCTGCTCAACTATCCAAAAGCCGAAGCTTTTTGTAAAACCTGCAAAAAACTCAGGCTTTTTTTTTTTGTTGCAAGACAGCGGAAATTATTCAGCGATAAATAATAGATATTGGCAAAACCGTTTACGTTTAAAATGCAAAATTTTTAGCGCCGACTAATTAAATTAAGAAGTAAAGAAAATTTTCTTGCCGTATTGCCGCTCAAAAGCTTATGAATTTATAAAACAAGGAGCAAATAAAGGCGTTAATTACGATTGAGTTTTATTAGTTCCGCCGCATTCTTTCCTAATATATTTTTAATCGCCGGTTCCGATAATCCCGCGTTTTTCATCTCTTTAAAATATCTGTCCGCCTTTAATAGAGGATAATCCGTGCCGAATAAAATTTTTTCGGATCCTATTATATCCGCGGCGCTTTTATATATTCGATTGTCGTACAAAAAAGGGGAAGCCGCTGTATCGAAATAAAGATTTTTAAATATATTTTTTGTCTCTTTTTTGCAAAGATTGTAAAAAAGTATTCCGCCTCCCCAATGGGCAAGAACAATTTTATTTTCGGAAAAACTTTTTGTTAGGTTATAGATTTGTTTTAGGGTTATATCTATTTTGCCCGGGTATTTATGACCTATAGGCTCGTTTGTATGAAGCATTATAACAATATCTTTATCTTTGCAAAATTCCGCGGTAGGCTTAAGTTTATCGATAATATTATCATCAAGTTCCGATTCGTAACAAGCAAGCTCGCCTACTCCGATTAAACCGGCTTCTACGCATCTTTGCGCCTCTTTGCATCCGTTTGCATTATACATATCAAAGCATGCAAACCCGTAAAGTCTGTTTTTATACTTTCTAACCGATTCTATAATGTAATCGTTGTGCATTTTTGCCAGCTCCATATCTTTCCAAGGAAACCCGAAAACAACCGATATATTGACTTTTGCCTTATTCATATCGGTTATAATATCGTCGGCTCCCGCCATTTTTGCATTAGGGCTTTCGTATAAAAGTTTAAAAGCAGGTTCGTTTTTAAAATATTTTTCTTTATTTTCTCTTATGGTTTTAGGGAAAATATGAGTATGAAAATCTATTATCAAATTGAACTCCTTTTTTTATTCGCCTAATAACTTTCCGTTTTATCTGTTTTTAGCGTTAAGCTTAAATTTTAATACTTAAAATATTACAGGTAATCTTCCGGTTAAAACTTTCAAAAACCTTACGAACTAACAAACTATTTTTTTATGCGGCGATTTTGTTATATTAAACCGTTTTATTTGAAAATACTCTTTTTACATTTTTTTTGCAATCCTGATATTTTATTAATTTTTTGATTGTTATTATCTACAATTATTATTATTAAGAATGAGTTTTTGATCGGCTTGTTAAAAATTATTATTCAATCGTCAATCGCTATAGAAAATTTAAATATTTTTTTTGTTATAAACATAAACGGCTATCGTAAAAATATAAGATTGAAAAAATAATAGAAAACGCCTGTTATTAAAAGAGTTTAATTGCAAAAAAGCATAATAGAACGCGGAGTATAAACCAAGTATGTTATCTAACGTTAAAATCGAACAAATCGTAAAATTACGCCGCCGAACTTAAACGGAAAAAAGCTCCGTAATTAGAATTAAATACAAAAAATAATGATTAAAAGTTTGTTGAATAACAGATTGCAAAGTTAGACGGCAAACTTTAAACAGGGGAAATTATAAGTGAAATTAAAGGTCGGACTAACGGTAAAAACCGACGAAAAAGCGGTTGCAAAAGCTAAAGAGCTTTGCAAATGGCTTAATAAAAAGGGAGTAGAGGTTGTTTTTGCAGAACAAAACGAGAAAAGACCCCTTGCCGTAGGAGAACTTTTTGCAATATTTGCGCTTGGCGGAGACGGCACTTTTTTAAGAGCCGTTAGATGGGCAAAATATTCCGGCATACCTATATTGGGAATTAAATTCGGCAGACTCGGATTTCTTGCGGAAACTAACGAAGCCGATCTGTTTTCGGCGGTTGAAGCGGTAGTTGAAAACAGATTTAAGATTGAAAAAAGAGCCGCTTTATCGGTAGAAATTATAAGAAAAACCGAAGTAATAGCTTCGCGAATGGTCTTAAACGACGCTGTTATAAATAAAGGCGCGCTTGCAAGATTATCTAATATTCATACTTGGATAGATGATAGCTTCCTTACAATATACAGAGGAGACGGGCTTATAGTAGCCACTCCCACAGGCTCCACCGCATATTCGCTTGCCGCCGGAGGTCCTGTTATACATCCCGCGGCTCCGGTAATAATAATAACTCCCATATGCCCTTTTACTCTTACAAACAGACCTTTAATAATACCGGATAAATCGGTTATAAAAATTAAGCTCGAAAAAGGCGCTTCCGATATTATGCTTACATTCGACGGGCAAGAAGGGTTTAATCTTTTGGACGCGGATATTGTTTCGGTATCTAAAAGTAAAACCTTTGTAAACATGATAACTTTGCCCGGGCTCAATTATTATGACGTTTTAAAAACAAAACTAAATTGGGGCGGCGGAGAAATATAATTTTGCTTTCTACTATCGGCATAATTTCGGCTTTAACTTCCGGCATTTTTTTAACCCTTGCTTTGCTCGGAAAAAACGCCTCTTTATTTGCATGGTTTGCACTCGTCCCGCTTTTATTTGCAATAAAAAATCTCGGCTTTTTTCAAAGCGTAAAACTCGGTTTTATAACCGGAATAATACATTTTGCATCCTGCTTATACTGGCTGATATATACTATGGATTATTACGGAGGCATTCCCTTGTATCAATCCGTAGGCATTCTTTTTTTATTTTCCGCATATTTGGCGTTATATCCCGCTTTTTTTGCAGGTTTTACCTCCTTGTTTTCTTTAAAAAATCGATTTTCGTTTCTATTTATACCGGCTTTATGGACAAGTATAGAGTTCATTCGCGGTTTTGGTTTTTCGTGGGGAATTATAGGATATTCGCAGGCAAACTTTCTGCCTTTAATACAAATTTCCGATATATTAGGAGTATATGGAGTATCTTTTATAATAATATCCGTAAACTATCTTATTTATCTTATATTTGCTTATATTGCGGATAAAAATTCGGCGTTAAAAAAAAATCTGTTAGTCTCCGGCGCCGCAACCGTTTTATTTTTTATATTTGCAATGCTATACGGAACGATTGTTATCGATAAAACCGAAAATAAAATTGCAAAGGCAAAAAAGATTAAGGTTGCAATAGTTCAAGGCAATATCGATCAAAAAATAAAATGGAACAAAAAATTTTTTAACGCTACCACTCAAAAATATATGGATATGTCCGAGACGTTAAAAGATAAAGGGAACGACTTGATAGTTTTGCCGGAAGCGGCGCTTCCATATTTTTTAAATGTTAAAGAAGACTTTTTAAATAGAATTAAAAAGTTTATTATTTATATGGAAACCGATTTTGTAATAGGCGCTCCTTACGCCTCTTACAAAGACGGAGCATTGTATAACAGCGCGTATCTTATTAAAAAAAACGGCGAAATTTCCGGCAGATACGATAAGGCAAAGTTAGTTCCTTTCGGAGAGTATGTTCCTATGGGAAACTGGCTGCCGTTTATAAGAAAACTGGCGGGAACCGGAGAAGATTTTGCTCCGGGTAAAACAGGACAAGCATTGGATTGGAATAACTATAAGGCTGGGGTTCAAATATGCTTTGAAATAATATTTCCGAACCTTGCAAGAAAAATTATCAAACAGGACGCCGATTTTATAATAAATATTACAAACGATACTTGGTTCGGCAATACCCCCGCGCCTTTTCAGCATTTTAATATGACCTTATTTAGAGCCGTAGAAAATAAAAGAGCTATAGTTAGATGCGCAAATACCGGAATAAGCGGAGCAATATATCCGAACGGAAGCGTAAGCGAAACTACGCCGCTATTTGTCGAAGCCGTAAAAGAGTATAATATTCCTATATTTGTCGAAAAAACCTTTTATACAAAATACGGAGATATATTTGCTTTTTTGTGCATTCTTTTCTCCTTTGTTTCTATAATAAAATTAAAGTTTGCCGTCTAACAGCGCGCTTTGTTATCCGATCAACTTGATTTTGAGCGCGTTTTTTGCGGTAAAAACAAACAAATTATCTTTTGCGTTTAAATATTTTTAATAACGGAGCTTTATTAATCAAATGATAAAACAAATACTTTCCGTAAAAATGTTAAGAGCCTGCGTAATGGGCTTTTCCTGCGGGCTTCCTTTATTATTGACCCTTTCTTTGCTTCAGGCTTGGATGCAGCAGGAAAATATAAATATTAAGATGGTGGGAATGGTAAGTTTAATAGGGCTGCCATATACTTTAAAATTTTTATGGGCTCCTTTTACGGATAGATACGCAATTAAATTTTTCGGCAGAAGAAGAGGCTGGCTTTTGTTGTTTCAGCTACTTCTTGCGGCGTCCATTATATTTATGGGATTTACAAACCCCGGAACATCCCCTTTGCTTACGGCTTGCGCCGCTTTGATAACGACATTTTTCAGCGCGTCTCAAGATATAGTGGCAGACGCTTACAGAAGAGAAGATTTGTCCGATAAAGAGCTTGGGTTAGGGTCCTCTTTATATATAAACGGATACAGACTCGGAATGCTGCTTGCGTCCGGCGGCGGGCTTATAATGGCGGATCATTTTACCTTTCAAAAAGTTTATTTTATAATGGGGTTATGTATGATTCCCGGCATAATAACCACTCTGTTAAGCCCGGAGCCAAAAGCCGCAAAAGGAATGCCGAAAACTCTTAAAGATTCGGTAATAGAGCCGTTAAAAGATTATTTTTCTCGCGATTTGGCGTTGCCTATACTGGCTTTTATACTACTTTATAAAATCGGAGATACTATGGCGTCCGGCATAACTACATATTTTTATCTTGATATAGGCTTTACAAAAAGTCAGATAGGAACAATAGTTAAAATATTCGGAACATGGGCTACCATAGCGGGCGGGTTAATAGGCGGCGTTATAATGCTTAAAGTTAGCATAAAAAAAGCGTTATGGATATTCGGATTTTTACAAGCAATATCAACCGCGGGTTTTGCGCTTCTTGCGGCGGCGGGCAATTTGCCTTTTTTGCTTGCCGCAGTAATAGCTTTTGAAAACCTTACGGGCGGCATGGGAACTGCCGCTTATGCGGCTTTTATGGCAAGCATTACAAATAAAAAATTTACCGCTACTCAATATGCTTTATTATCCAGCCTTATGGGAATACCAAGAGTTGTTTTGTCTGCCCCTACCGGAATTTTTGCCGAGTTCTTGGGATGGGAAACATTTTTTATTTTATGCGCTGTCGCCGCTATCCCCGGCATGATTATCCTATTGAAAGTTATGCCGGATAATGCAAAAGCCAAAGGGAATTGATAGAAGATTTATATCAACTTAAATGGATAATATTAATAATTTGCTATGTTTTTAAATAGTCGATAATTAAAAAGCATAATACATATTGTAATTATTATAGATTTTAAAAAAGATAAGGTAATATATTGGCAAGGAATTAGTATTAATTTTAATATTTTTTTGCAAATTTTGAGAGAAAACGCCCATTATTAAAAAATATTAATCATAAGAAATAGTGATTAAATTCGGGCAAAAGATTAAAGGATAAAGGCAGAAGTCAATAATAAAGGGATTTCTCCCTTCGGTTCGAAATGACAGAGGAAAATTTTTTGTCTGTTATTTTAACATAAGTTGTTTTTGCTCGTCATTTCGACGAGCAAAGCGAGGAGAAATCCCTTAATAAAAAGCGATAAAGTAATAATACAAGCGGGAAATAACAAGCATCGGTAAAACCGTTTACGCTTAAAATGCAAGTTTCGGCATCGAACAAAGTAGGGACAGAACATTGTTCTGTCCCTACGGAATATCAACGGCTTACCTTCCCTATAAATATTTATAAAATTTTAAAGCCTCAACAATCTTACCTTAAGCGCAAGTTGAGTTTTTGCTTTGTTAGGAAAAACAAGCCCAAAATCCGAAACGGCAAGCAAAAAGCGGAACAAACAAACTCGGATACTGACAAATTGAATTATCGAACAATTAACCGAACGGCTCTTGTTTTACGCTTTTTACTATCTTTTTCAGTATCGACCAAATAAATTCTTATGAACCCTTATTTAATAATAGGCATTACTTATGCTTTTGCGGCGGCAACCCAACCGGGTCCTTTGCAGGCTTATCTTATATCTCAATCTTTAAGCAAAGGATGGAAACAAACCTTGCCCGCGGTGTTTTCCCCTTTATTAAGCGATATTCCTATAATTATTTTAACCTTGCTTTTATTAAGCAAAGTAAACGATAATTTTATTCCTATTTTGCGCGGCGCAGGCGGGTTTTTTCTTATATATCTATCTGTTCGCTCCTTTATTACATGAAAAAATTTTAACGATAGGCAAGCCGCAAAGCTTGCCTCTTCCAAACAAACTTTATTTAACGCTACATTTGTCAATTTATTGAATCCAAATCCTTATATAAGCTGGGGTCTGATAATGGGTCCTTTATTTTTACAAGGATGGCGGGAAAATTCTATAAACGGAATATTTTTACTTTTCGGTTTTTACGCTACAATGACAATAAGCTTAATAGCGCTTATTATTCTTTTTTCCTTTGCCACAAATCTCGGCGCAAAAATCAACCGAGCGGCTTTAGGTTTATCCGCCGCCTCGCTCTTCTGCTTCGGCATATATCAATTATGGACGGCTTTAAATTTAATTTAACGCTTTATTACAAAAGATGATTAATTTAAACTTGCAAAAATAGGGAGTTAGTTATGACAACGGTTATAACGGAAGCAATCGGAAATATTGCCGTATTAAAATTAAATAGTCGATACTAAAAAACCTGCATTCTAAGCATAAACTATTTTGCCAATGCCTAAAGTTAAAGTTTAATAAAAGATATAAAAAATCAACCTGTGATTATTCTTTCGCTTTTTATAAAGGGATTTCTCCTCGCTTTGCTCGTTCGACAAGACAAACGTAAAATAAAGGTTGTCGATATTACAAGCGTAAAAAAAAATTTATTGATAAGACAAGAGCAAAAATAAAAAGCCTGTCATTTCGAACCGAAGGGAGAAATCCCTGAATAGTTTCCCCGTTATCTTATCAAGCAAAGCGAGAAATTCCTTAATCAAATAATACCCCTCAAATAAAAAACCGTTTCCTTTTTCCTTTTATTGACACAACCGCATATTTATAATTTAATGCCGTTTGCAAATAAAAAGGATTTTTCGCTTTACTTGACAAGGTAGGAAATAATTTTTGCCTCGTTATTTCGGCAAGCGTTTTTTGCCTGTCATTTCGACGAGCGAAGCAAGGAGAAATCCCTTTATTAAAAGGCAAAAACAATTTTAATTTAAAACAAACAAAGGAGATTTAAATTGAACGGCAAAAACGGCGTTAAAATGACAGCGACAACTGTAATTTTTTTTAAAGATATTTATAATATCGAAAAAAAAACAGGCAAGCGAGTATTTAGCGAGATAGTAAAATTGCGAACCCCTATGATAAAAGAGGAATTTGTAAAAGCAAATAAAACCGCCGCGAATATGGCGGAACTTTTTGAAGGCAAAGAGGCAAAAAAGGTTTCTAACAATATTAAACTTAAGCCTTTTTATAATAAAATAGAAACAACAGGCTTAAAACTATTCGGCAATATATTAGACTGTTGGACACAATTTGAAATATTTAAATATAGCCTTATGGCAAAAGAGGAATTTAATAAA
>JAFDMD010000133.1 GCA_019306185.1 Deltaproteobacteria bacterium | reverse complement strand
CGGTTATTTTTCCGTATCTAAAAAGGGGCGGCGAATGCCCTGAAGATACGTGCTTTTTACCTACAAAACATAAAGAGTTTGAAGAAGCGCAAGGCTATTGTATGGCGACAAGCGTTTCCAGCTCGGAACCGCTAAACTGCGACGATGAGCAATGGGCAGGCGTATTTTCCCGAGGTTTATCACTCAGAGAGAGCATTGGTTATTGTAGAGATGAGTACGGAAGCGACGCGATTCTTCCCACTATGAATTTTTTTTGGCCGGAGCTCGCTTATCTATTAGAGGATCCTTTGTCAGGAAAAGGCATTAGTAAAGAGGTTGAGCATTTTACCGAAGAAGAAAATAATTCTATTCAAAGATTTACAAGTCATTTATGGCTTTATGTAGATGTCTCGAACGGATGGGATTGCTCTATCGGACCTCATCTTAACGAAGAAAGAGAAAAAGCGATATTAACCAGAGAGATTAATACTTTTGCTTTGGGTTGCCTTACTACATCGGCGATAGTGCGCATTTTTTGTCGGGACAGAAACTCCACCCAGGAGTACAACGAGTCGGGGTTGAATGGCCGCCCCTATGACCCCGAGTTGGGCGGACCGCGAAATCAATCCTCCAAGCCGTTTAGTTTGGTTGAAGTTCCTATAAAGTTAAATATGGACTTTATGAGCGATACAGCCCATACAAAGGGTATGAGCAGGTTTAGAGTATTATGTATAAGGTAAAAAGCGAAGGCGTTTTATAACTTAATAGGGAATTCCGTTAAAATCGGATACGGCTCCCCCGCTGTAAGCGCGGACCAGAGCTGCAATGTGCCACTGTCTTTATTGATGGGAAGGCGCGGCGGACGGGATGATGCGCAAGTCAGAAGACCTGCCTGTAAGCTTTTATATATAGAATATTACTCTTATATTATAAAAAATTTGAAGATAAAAAGGGAAGCTTCGAATTAATTATGCGGTTCGAAGCTTTACCGATTATTCTCGAACCGAACAATCTTTTTGATTAGGAGGTTTGAATGAAAAAAAAAAATTATATTTTAGTCTGCTTTTTTTTATCCCTTTTTCCTTTATTCTATTCCAATGCTCAAGAAAATATTCTGATGGACGAAATAACCGTTACCGCCGCAAGAGATAAAGAAGCAATACATAAAATACCCGCCTATATTACGGTAATAACCGAAGAAGAAATCAAAAAATCATCGGGAACTACCATCCCGGATATGCTAAAACGGCATGCAGGCATTCATTTCAGATCATATTCAGGCAATGCTTCTCAGACACAGATAGACCTGCGCGGTTTCGGAGGGGATAATCCTTTTGGAAAAACCCTTATACTCTTAAACGGCAAAAGATTAAACAGACCGGATATGTCTTCGGTTAACTGGCTTCAAATACCGATTCAGCAGATACAACGAATAGAAGTCGCGCGAGGCGGAGCATCCGTTTTATACGGAGATTCGGCGGTCGCCGGAGTAATTAACATAATAACCAAAAAAGGAAATAAAAATCTAAAAAGCGAACTCTCTTTAACCGTAGGAGACAATAACACTCACATAGAAAAAGCAGGGATAACAGGCGCTGCGAAAAACTTTTCTTTTGCGGCAAACGTTCAGAACTATGATACGGACGGATGGCGAGACAGAAGCGCTTTTTCTTTAATCGGCGGCGGGTTAAACATATCTTATGATTTAGACACGGTCGCGGCGTCGGCAGACGTCTCCTACTCAAAAACCGAATATCAACTACCGGGAAGCCTTACAAAAGCCGAATTGGCGGCAAATCCAAAACAATATGGCAATCCCGAAGACAGCGCAACAGACGAATCTTTTAACTTAGATGTTTCATTTGAAAAAATAACCGAACAATACGGAGATATAGAATTAAAGCTTGTATATAATTATAACCTAATTACTGCCGACATGGCGTCTTATTCGTCTTTTAACAAAAACAGAATAAACACATTCGGGATACTTCCCAAATATGTTTTAGATAAAAAAATATTCGGCTTCCAAAATAAATTTGTTACCGGCATAGACATTTATAATACTACCTTATCCCAAAATAAATATACCGATAAAAAACGGACAAAAAAAACTCATAAAGTCGAATTAGAGAAAAAAAGTCTGGGATGGTATTTTAAAAACGCCCTGAACATAAAAAAAGATATAATATTGGGATTCGGCTTTAGAACCGAAAAAAACTCCGTAAAAGGAAAAGAGCTTGAGCTTGCTTCCTATACCCAAATATTTAACGGCAAAACAGATCATCATTCCAATCTGTTTGATATAAGCATAACAAAACTTTTCGGGGCAAAAACAAAACTTTTCGGAAAATTTTCAACCCTATATAGATACCCCTTCTTAGACGAGCAGGTTTATTATAACGGCAACAACGGAGATAAATTTCTTACGGACTTAAATCCGGAAAAAGGGGAAAGTTATGAGATAGGCGGCGCTCATTCCTTTTTTAAAAAACTTAATACAAAAATCACCCTTTTTAACATAAACATGGAGGATGAAATAGCTTATGTGGGAAGATTTCCAAACGGCGAAAATAAAAATATCGGAAAAACAAAACATAAAGGAATAGAGTTTTACCTCTCTTATGATATAAACGAAAAATTTAAATTCTATTCCAATTGGACATATCATAAAGCCGTTTCGGAAAACGGAAATAATCAAGGGAAAGAGCTTCCAATGGTTCCTAATCATAAAGGAAACGCCGCAATAGAAATAAAACTTCCTTACAACATATATTTAACTCCTGAAATAGAATATACCGGCAGTTCCTATCTTTTATCCGATTTTGATAATAACGCCGAAAAACTTGATAGTTATACGATATGCGGAATCTCTTTAAGATATGAGCCGCAGGATAAAAATTTAACCGCATTTATAAATATAGAAAACATATTCGATAAAAAATATTCTACCGTAGGCTCGGACATGGAACAATGGGGTATGGAAAACGAATTCTACCCCGCGTCGGGCTTTGGCATTAACGCGGGGGTCGCTATTAGCTTTTAAATATTTGTACAAAGGAACAAGGGATAAAAACAGAAGGCTCTAATTAAGGGATTTCTCCCTTCGGTTCGAAATGACAAATAAAAACAACGCTTGGCGAAAAAACAAGAGAGAAATAATTAAGGGTTTTTCGCTTCGCTTGACATTACGGAAATTTTTTTTGCCTGTTATTTTAACAGAAGTTATTTTTGCTTGTCATTTCGACGAGCAAAGCGAGGAGAAATCCCTTAATAAAAATTGATAAATAATAGGTATCGGCAAAACCATTTGCGCTTAAAATGTAGGTTTTTCAGCATCGATTAAATATGGGAATAATATATGATATGACGACAATAATAATAAATACAATAAAACAAGGCGGCATAGTGATAATACCGCTTATACTTTGTTCCTTAATATCTCTTGCCGTAATAATAGAACGTTTATTCTTTTGGATAAGCTTAAAGAAAAAACAGGATCCGATTTTAAGAGATCAAATATTACAACTTTTCCAAAAACAGGATTGGGACGCCATAAAAAAAATAACAAAAGCAAACAAAGATCATATAATAAAAATACTCATATCAGGCATACTCCATAAAGATTTTTCCTTATCCAAGGCTTTAGAAGCCGCCGCCGCCGAAGAAATAAAAAAAATGCGCAAATATATGAACATAATAGATACAATAATTACCTCGGCGCCCCTGCTTGGCATACTCGGAACGGTTACCGGCATAATAGCCTCTTTTACGGCTATTAGCTCCGCGGGCATAGACCAAGCCGGCATCGTAAGCGCTGGCATAGCGCAGGCTTTAATCACCACCGCGGCGGGACTTGTAGTAGCGATATTTTCCCTTTTTTTTTACAACTTTTTTAATACTCAAATAGAAAATGCAATATCAAGCATAGAAAGTTACGCTACAAGTTTAGAAGTTTTATTTGAAAAAGAAAAAAGCGTATAATCGGAAAAATAAAAATATCGCCTTGTTAAAAAAAACGGATAGAACATGAAACTAAAGTTAAACAACGTAAAAAAAGCAAGAATCGATATAATACCCTTAATAGACATTATATTCCTTCTTTTAATATTTTTTATATATACAATGCTTTCAATGTCTGTTCATAAAGGAGTCGAGTTAAGCCTGCCGGAATCCGCCTTTGCCCGAGCGGTTGATAAAGAGGATATATCCGTATCCATAAAAAAGGAGAATACGGTTTATATAAATAAAGAAAAAATTATGCTTTCGGAAATGGCGCGTATATTATCCGAAAAAATAAAAACCGACAAAAACGCAACCGCTTTGCTATTTGCGGATAAAAACGTAGAATACGATCTTCTTTTTAAAGTAATAGATAAAATAAAAGAATCCGGCATTTATAAAATCTCGCTTCAGGCGGAAGAAAAAGCGGAATAATGAAAACATTAAGCCTGCCGAACGCAAAAAAAAAGCCGCGCAACAAAGCTATTTTTTGGGCGATAGCCGCTTCCGTAATAATCCATATAATAATATTAAACCTTTTTTTTAAACCATATTACATCCGTAACAAACAGATTATAAATAAAAAAAACAAAATAGAAAAAAGCATATTATTGTCGACTTCCGAATATATACAAAAAAAAGAGACTTTGGCGACGCCTCCCAAAAAAATTATAAAGCCAAAACCGATAAAACAACCCGTAAAAAAAAAGAAAAAAAAAACGGAACCCAAAAAGCCGAAAACGCCGGATAATAGCTTTAATAAAATAAAGCGAACGCCTCAAACAACAGACCAACCAGAAACCTTTAATTCCGAAAACAGCGGGCAAACAAAAAAAAATACCGCCCAAAACGCTCCGGCAAATAACAAACAACAATTAAAACAAACCCCGCCGGTTTATAAACATACTCCGGCGCCGCCGTATCCGAAGCTTGCAAAAAAAAGAGGACGGCAAGGAACAGCAATTATTAACGCTCTTATAGATATTAACGGAAAGGTAAAAGAGATAAACATAAGCAAAACTTCCGGTTATCAAACTTTGGATAACGCGGCTATAAAAGCGGTAAAAAAATGGCTATTTATTCCTGCGGCAATAGGGAATAAAAAAATAGAAATGCGGGTTAGAATTCCGGTAAAGTTTGAAATTAGCGATTGATAGCCCCATATATCAATAATAGACCGATAATAAATCAATAATTAAAAATTTGATTTTAGAAAACAATTTAAGTATGTAATAAAAGATTTTGGTTTTTTTATAGTATAATTTAATTACGCAAAGCCGGAAAAATTTTATAAAAAAAGTTATGGAACAAGATAATAATATAGCAAATGAGCCTATTGAATCGGTAGAAAAAGAGGATGTGGGAGCTTCTAAAATAACCGACCCTTACAATCCGGAAGAAATTAAAATAGATCAGAAGAATTTAAATCTCGGCTTTATTATAGAGATGTTGGAAAATGAGGAAATTGATCTTATGCCGGATTTTCAAAGAAATATGGATTTATGGGATGATACAAAAAAAAGCAGGTTAATAGAATCTCTTCTTCTCGGCTTGCCAATCCCTTCCTTTTATTTTAGCGAAGAGGCAAATAGAGATAAGCAGCTTGTAGTTGACGGATTGCAAAGATTATGCGCTTTTCAGGATTTTATAGTGGATAAAAAATTAAAATTATCTAATCTTCAATTTTTAGAATCTTATAAGGATAAGTTTTATGAAGATTTAAGCAGAGAAGATAAACGAAAAATAAGCGGAACTCAACTAAATTGCTATGTAATTCAAAAAA
>JAFDMD010000029.1 GCA_019306185.1 Deltaproteobacteria bacterium | reverse complement strand
AATACTCCGCTTTTGGTTGTATTATAGGGCATACTCAATGCGGAGCGGTTACCGCTGTAACTCATTCTCTTACAGGCAAAGGGCATAAATTGGAATACAATATTCCGCCGCTTGTCGATAACATAACTCCCGCGGTTAAAAAAGCGATGGCAGAACATAAAGATATAAAAGGGGACGCCATAATACCTTACGCTATAGAAGAAAACGTATGGACGGGCATTGAAGATCTATTTATGAAAAGCCCGGCGGTCCGAAATATTGTAAAAGAGGGAAAAGCAAAGGTTGTCGGAGCAATATATGACGTGGGAACAGGCAAAGTTAGTTGGCTTCCTTTAGAAAAAACAGACGAAATATTAAAAAAAGTCGAAACCTCTCCTAATAAGGCTACTAAGGTTTATGCCGACTAATAAAATTGTTGTATAACTTTTAAATTGCTTTTTTATGCAATGGTTTTAAAAGGGATTTCTCCTCGCTTTATTCGTCCGAATGACAAGCAAAAAGAAATAACAGGACGAAAATTAAAAGCTTGTCATTTCGAACGGGCGCGGCAAGGAGAAATCCCTTAATCATTTGAAATATATTATAGCTTAAAATCTTTAAAACAAGTCGCTTGATGAGCATACAACAAATATTCCATTTTGATTGTTTTGACTTTTGGGCGCACTATATTTGCTTGTCTCTTCGGATTTTTGGCTGCATTTTGCTAACAACTCAAAAACTCAAGTTGCGCTTTGCGCAACTTTCAAACAGTTTGCGTTGTCTTAACGCAAAATTTACCGAAAATTATTTCCTCATCGACAAGAGCCGCTACGCAAATAAATCTTGAATATCTCTTTTCGTTATTTATAATATAGTTATAAGAGTTTATACAAAGGGCGGGTTGAAAGTTTTAAATCCGCCTACATATTGTTACATTGGGTTGTGTTAATCGATCATTTTTAATTGCTTGTTTTATCATTTCTAGAATTATCCCTTTTCCTCTGTCTTGCAATTTATGAAATTCAGATCGGAAACTTTCCATCCTTTCTTGAAATAGTTTTGCACGAGGTGATTTGAGTTCATTTTGCATAAAAAGTATATCTTTTTTAGCCCCGCCCATGTTCCCGATTGCAATTCTGGTAAAAAAGCGTAAGCAATAACTGTCTATTATATCGGGACCTCCGTCGTCCATCGCCATTCTAGCTGACCACAGTTTTTTCATTTTTTCTATTAGCTTTGACATGTATATTTCTGCTTCTTCAAGCCCTTTTTTTGTAAGTATATCTATGATCTCTAAAAATTTTGGAGATTCCATAACAATGGCGGAAACTATTTTACCCATTTCTTCATCTCTATCATTCAATTGTTTGTCGGTAGATTCAATCAGTGAACTAATATGGTAGATTCTATCTGAATCAAGAACGTAGTTTTCATTTTTAACCCGGTATTCTACGTTTAGCCTAAAAGAAATAATATGAGGGTTTTCATTATCTTTTATTGCTACTTTCAGCCTAAATTTGTCCACTTCGTCCGGTGCATATTTGTAGGTTTTTTTATTAAAAATTAGATACGAATCTGTTTTGGCATTTAGAATTATGCTGTCCTGTTCTGGTCTTAAAATAGGTCTGTAAAAATTGCATCTTGCCGATGGTGTTATTGGATAACGATTAATAATCTCAACCGAAATTGTATTAATCATAACAAGGTGGTCTGTATGATTTTCAAGGGTAAACTCAACAAACATTTCCTTTGCCGGTATGCGTGGAAAATGTTTGTTTTTAAAAGGAAAGTAATAAACTATACCATGCCTAATTTGTGGTGGGTTTATCGGGTTCATGATATCTTCACCTTGTTTGTCAACTTTAAACGGCCAAGGTTCATTGCTATAGATAAATTGAGTATTTTCTAATGCAATAGTTTTGAAAAACATCGCTTCACTCTTTGGGACTGAAGGTTTTTTATCATTATTGAAAATTATGTCCCTGCCTGCGTTATATGTAGATTTATCCAAATTATAGACGTGGTTTTGTTTTCCATTAGTTGGAGGCGTTTTATTAGGCACTTGTTCTTTTGGATATGCAATAAATAAGGCAATCATTAAGCATGCTGTCAAAATTACCCAGAAAGCGACAAGATATTTAAACCAATTAGGATAGAGAGTAAGAGCAGTAAAAATTTTTATGATAGTTTCCATATATTGTTTCACGCGTTAACCTTATATAATATCTTACTATTATTAGATATTAATTATTAACATCCAATAATAAAAAATTAAAATACTAATAGATTTATCATAGTTTTATTTAGGATAGTCGTCAATAAAATATTGCATAATATCACAGTTAACGTCTTGAAATCAAATAAAATTTAATCGGATTTTTTATAATCCTTATATTTAGTTGTCAGATATACTAATTTTGCCTAATTAGAACAATGTAAAATAAACCGAAATTAATAGAAGAATATTTTAAAGCAACAGGAGCAAAAATGCGGGCGAAAAATTACAAATTCAAAAGCTTAACTTAAAAGCATTCAAAAAACAAGTCGGACATAAGTTTAAATAACTTATGTCCGACTTGTTTTGTTTGAATAAAAAACTTTATTTTAGTTTGCCGAGTATGGCGCTTGCTATTGTATTTTTTTGTATTTCTTTGGTGCCTTCGTATATTTCGGTAATTTTTGCGTCCCGATATATTCTTTCAACTTCATATTCGGTCATATATCCGTATCCGCCGAGTAATTGAATAGCTTCGTCTGCAACTTCTACGGCTGTTCTTGCCGCATACACTTTTGCCATGGAGGTTACTTTTTGATCTATTTTGCCGCTGTCAAAGTTCCAAGCGGCTTTATAAACAAGCATTTCCGCGGCTTCTATTTTTGTAGCCATGTCGGCTATTTTATGCTGGTTTACCTGAAACGCTCCTATTTTTTTACCGGATTGGCTTCTTTCTTTTACATAGGCTAAAGCTCTATCGAATGCGCATTTTGCAATTCCAAGCGCCTGAGCCGCTATCATTATTCGGCTTTCGTTAAAGAATTGAAGAACCTGATAAAAGCCTTTTCCTTCTTGCCCGATAAGGTTTTTAGCCGGAACTCTAACATCTTTAAAAGCAACTTCGCCGGTAGCCATAGCCCGAATTCCCATTTTGTTTCCCACGTCCGTAACGGATATTCCGGGTCTGTCGGCTTCTACTAATATCATGCTAATTCCTCGATAAGTAGGGGACGCCGTATCGTCGGTTTGGCACAAAACCGTATAAAAACCTGCCATTCCCGCGTTTGTAATAAAGGTTTTAACGCCGTTTATAACCCATTCGTCTCCGTCTTTTACGGCGGTAGTATGCATAGCGGTTATATCGGAGCCGTGATCCGGTTCGGTAAAAGCGCCGGCGGATAAGGTTTTGCCATCTACTAATTTAGGCAGCAATTCTGTTTTCATTTCTTCGGTTCCAAAATGCAATATGCATTCGGAAGCAAACGAGCATAAAGCGATAGCGCTTCCTATCGTGGAATCGCCGCGGCATAGCTCTTCAAATACTATTACGTTTTCTATTACGCCAAGCCCTTGCCCTTCATACTTTTCCGGAAAATTTATTCCGATAAATCCAAGTTCTCCGGCTTTTTGCCATATTTTGGTAGGAAATGTATGGTTTTGATCGCAGTCGTAGGCTATTTCTTTTGTAAATTCTCCTTTGCAAAATTCTCGAACAGCTTTTCTTATTCCGTTTTGTTCTTTGGTAAATCCAAAATCCATTTTTTCAACCCTCCGATTTTATATTAACTTTTATTTTTTTCCCATCCGCCGATAAGGTGAAGATGCAGATGGAATATCACTTGTCCGCCTCCTTTTTCTACGTTAAACAGAAGTTTATAACCGGACTCGTTTATATTTTCTTTTTTTGCCGTCTCTTTTGCTACGGCTATCATATGAGCCGTTATTTTGCCGTCTTCTTCGGTCAAATCGTTTATGCTTCTTATATGTTTTTTAGGAACTATAAGTATATGAACGGGCGCATGCGGATTGATATCCCGAAAAACTGCAACCGTATCATCTTCGTATAAAAAATCGCTTTTTATATCCTTATTAACTATTTTACAAAAAAGACAATCTGTTTTCATTATAAATTTCCTTTAAATTATCCGCGCGCTCCGCAGCATTTTTTATGCTTTTTACCGCTGCCGCAAGGGCATGGATCGTTTCTTCCTACTTTTGTAGCGCTTCTTGTTAGCGGCTTTTTTTTATTAGTCTGTTCGTCGCCATGAGATAATGTTAGGTCTTGCTCTTTTGGTTGTTTTATATTTTCTAATTGCTCCTGTTTTACCACTTCCAGCCTGTAAAGAAGCTGAACGGTTTCTTCCCGAATCCTTTGTATCATTTCTTCAAACATTGCAAACCCTTCTTTTTTATAAACAAGAAGCGGGTCTTGCTGAGCGTAGCCTCTTAGTCCTATTCCTTCCTTCATATGATCCATCGCCAGAAGGTGGGCTTTCCAATGAGTATCCGCTTTATCGAGCATTACGAAACGTTCTAACCTTCTTAATTCGGCTTCGCCTATAATTGTCTCTTTTTCTTTGTATTTTTCAAGCGCCCAATCGTTGATATGTTCCGATAATTTTTTTCTGTCAAACGTTGCAAGCATATCCGAGGTAATTGTAAATTTAGAATTGAAATACGAAAGGGCGGTATCGGAAATTCCTTTTATATCCCACTCGTCCGAAGGTATTGTTTCGTCTGCAAATATGTCGGCTATTTTAACCGCAATATCCGCTATAATGCCTTCTATAATATTTTTTAAATTTTCCCCTTTTAAAGCCTGTTGTCTTTGTTTATAGATTACTTCTCTTTGATGATTCATTACGTCGTCATATTCAAGAATCTGTTTTCTTATATCAAAGTTATGCCCTTCAACCCGTTTTTGAGCGTTTTCTATTGCCTTGCTTATAAGGTTATGCTCTATAGGCTCGCCTTTTTGCATGCCGAGTTTATTCATAACTCCGGTTATTCTATCGCCTCCGAATATTCTTAAAAGATCATCTTCCAAAGACAGATAAAAACGGGACGCCCCCGAATCTCCCTGTCTGCCGGAGCGTCCTCGCAGCTGGTTGTCTATCCGCCTGCTTTCGTGCCTTTCTGTTCCTATGATATGAAGCCCGCCTAAATCTACGACTCCTTCTCCAAGCACAATGTCCGTTCCTCTACCCGCCATGTTGGTGGATATTGTAACGTTATTTTTTTGCCCCGCCATAGATATGATTTCAGCCTCTTTTTCATGGTTCTTTGCATTCAAAACATTATGGGGAATTCCGGATTTTTTAAGTTTTTTGCTCATAGATTCCGAAATGTCAACCGATGTGGTGCCTACAAGAACGGGTTGCCCTTTTTTATATAATTTTTTTATTTCTTGTATTACCGCCGAATATTTTTCATTTTTTGTTTTATAGATTGCGTCTGGATAATCGCGTCTTATCATCGGTTGGTTTGTAGGAATAACCGTTACGTCTAATTTATATATTTTTTTAAATTCTTCCGCTTCGGTGTCTGCGGTGCCTGTCATTCCGGCAAGCTTATCATACATTCTGAAATAATTTTGAAAAGTAACGGATGCAAGCGTTTGATTTTCGTTTTCTATTTTTACGTTTTCTTTTGCCTCTAAAGCCTGATGAAGCCCTTCGCTATATCTTCTGCCGGGCATTAATCTTCCCGTAAATTCGTCGACTATAACAACCTGCCCTTTTTTTACTATGTAATCCACATCGTTTTTAAAAAGGCTGTGGGCTTTTAGCGCCTGATTTATATGATGAAGAACTTCTATATGTTGGGGGTCGTATAAATTGTCGATACTTAATAATTTTTCGGCTTTTGCAATGCCGTCTTCGGTTAAAACGGATGTTTTTGATTTTTCGTCTAAAGTATAATCGGCATCTTTTTTTAATTTGGGGATTATTTTATCTATTTCGTAATAAAGCGCCGTAGATTGTTCGGCGGCTCCCGAAATAATTAAGGGGGTTCTTGCCTCGTCTATTAAAATGCTATCAACTTCGTCGACTATTGCAAAATAAGGCTCGCGTTGAGCAAGGCTTTCTTTATAAAATTTCATGTTATCGCGCAGGTAATCAAAGCCGAACTCATTATTTGTTCCGTAAGTAATATCTGCATTGTAAGCCTGTTTGCGTTGATTATCATCTAATCCATGTACGACTGTGTCGGCGGAAAGCCCTAAGAAGTTATATATTCCGCTCATCCATTCGGTATCTCTTTTAGCAAGATAATCGTTTACGGTAACTATATGAACTCCTTTTTCCAAAAGAGCGTTAAGGTAAGCGGGCAGGGTGGCGGCAAGCGTTTTTCCTTCTCCTGTTTTCATCTCGGCTATTTTGCCTTTATGGAGCGTTATGCCGCCTACTAACTGGGAATCGAAATGTCTCATTTTAAGGGTTCTGCCGGAGGCTTCTCTAACAGTTGCAAAGGCTTCGGGAAGTATTTGATCAAGGGTTTCGCCGTTTTGAATTCTATTTTTAAATAATGTCGTTTGCGCTTTTAACTCTTCGTCTGCCATGCCTTGATATTTTTTTTCCAAGTCGTTTATGCGGGCAATAATAGGTTGAATAATTTTAAGTTCTCGTTCGTTTTTACTTCCGAATATATTTTTTAAGAGTTTTCCTATCATTTTTATCTTTCGGTATTTATTTTTTTATTAAAAGGACGGTAAAAAAGGCGCGGGCAGCGTAGCGGTTTTTATTAAGATACGGATATTATGATTGGTAAAGCCGCTTTTTTATTAGTGAAAGCGGCTTTATATAATAAAGATAAATTTCTAATTAAGAATATATTTTTTAGGATTAACTTTAATTCCGTTTAATATGACTTCATAATGAACATGGGGTCCGGTGCTTCTTCCGGTATTGCCTACTTTGGCTATCGGCTCGCCCCGTTTTACTTTGTCGCCTACTTTTTTTAAGGCTTTGCTGGTATGCCCGTATTGCGTCATAATACCGTAGCCATGATTTATTATCACCGCCTTGCCCAAGAAGCCTTTGCGTCCTACAAAAGATATAACCCCGTCTGCAGGAGCTATTATTTTGGTTCCCATAGGCGCGGATATATCATAACCGCCGTGAAACTCTTTTTTGCCGGTAAAAGGAGATTTTCTATAACCGAATCGCGAGGTTACTCTGCCTTTTACAGGGGATATAGTAGGCGTTGCGGCAAAAAGGCTTTTCTTTTTTTCCAGAATTTTAAGAATTTTTTCAAAATCTTTATGATGTACCAATGATATGCTGTTGATCTGATTTAACTGCTCGTGCATTTCTCTTAAAAGAGAGGCGTCCGAATGTTTTAAGAATTGATTTATTTCGTCGTCTGCCTCCATAGGACCGCCCATGCCTACCAAAGATTCTTTTTTCTTTTTAATATTTGTTATAATGCGAATATCATCTTCGAACTCGTCTATTTTTGCAAGTCTTGCTTTTATAACGCCTATTTTATTTGAAAAATTTTGTATCTGCTCATTTAAAGTGTCTATCTCGTTGTTTTGATGCGAGATGGTATTTTTAAGAGCGTCGGAAAATTGTTTTTCCGAACGTACGGTTTTATAGCTGTGTAAAACAAAGCCGGAAGTTGTTATGCAGGTTATAAAAAACAAGCATACGGCAAATAGAAGAGTCGGCGTAACGCTGATTCTTCTAGGGCCTGAACCTTGAGCGGTAAGCCAAAAAATAGTTATTTTTTCTTTCATAATCTACTTTTATTACTCTACTATATTTAGCTTGAATTGAAGAGATTTAAGGGTGTTGAGCATAAGCATTGTAATGGTCATAGGTCCTACTCCGCCAGGTACGGGCGTAATATAACCCGCTATATCTTTAGCGGCTTCAAAATCAACATCTCCTTTAAGCACGGCTATTTTTTTACCTGTTTTTTCGCTTATTTTTTCGCCCACTCTGTTTACGCCTACGTCGATTACGCATGCTCCGGGTTTGATCCATTCCGGTTTTACAAGATTCGGAACGCCTGCCGCTACAATAAGAATATCGGCTCTTTTACAATGTTCGTCCAAATTTTTTGTGCCGGTATGAACTATGGTAACGGTAGAATTCGCGCCTACTCCTTTTTGAAGCATCATGTTCGCGATAGGTTTTCCTACTATATTGGAACGCCCCACAACCACAACTTCGGCGCCTTTTGTTTCAACTCCTGCGCGAACAATCATTTCTTGGATGCCTGCGGGAGTGCATGGCGGAAATTTTATTTCGTCTCCGCCTATCATAAGGCGTCCCACGTTAACGGGATGGAAACCGTCGACATCTTTATCCGGATCTATTGCGTTAAGAACCTTTTTTTCGTTTATATGTTTAGGGAGAGGGAGCTGAACCAATATTCCGTTAATACGCTCGTCTTTATTATATTTATCGATAAGAGCCAAAAGATCGGCTTCGGAAATATCAATCGGCTGGGTGTCTTGAATTTCTTCAAATCCTACTCTATGAGCGGTTTTGATTTTTAAAGTTACATAAGAGATAGAAGCCGGATTTTCTCCTACTAATATTGTTACAAGACCCGGAACCACTCCATGTTTTTTTTTTATTTGAGTTACTTTGGAAGTTATTTCTTCCAAAATAGCTTCTCTTATTTCGGTGCCTTTTATAAGTTTTGCAGACATTCTATATTTCCTTTCTTTCGTTTTTTAAACGATATTATCGTTATTAATTTTTTTATAAAACTTTAACCGTTTAATATATATAATTTTACATGTCAACGCCAATTTGCAAACGCACATGGCATTATTAAAAATCAAAAAGTTGTAACATTGCATATTTAGTATGTTTTTTTCTACTATTAAAGCATAAAAATTTTCATAATAACCATTGCGATACGATGCGACGGCGCAAAAAAGGACTGTCATAAAAAACGCTTAAATTTATTTGCTTTGATAAAAACGCTTAAAGGCAAAAAAAAGATTTGTCTCTTCTCCGGCAATTATCGGCTTTTTATTTTTTTAAAGCCGCTACTATTTTATCTGCCATATCTTCAAGATTTTTTATATAATTTTTTTCAAGAGGATCAAGAAAAACTACGGAGCCGTTTATTGCTTCGGCTATTTTAGAAGCCGCCTGTTTATCGAACTGAGGTTGTAAAAATATTATGCGTATGTTTTCTTTTTTTGCCTGTTTTATAAAGTTTGATAATGCCGCTCCTTTGGGCGCTTTTCCTGATATTTGAATCGCTTTTTGTTTTAATTGGTATTGATCGGCAAGATAGCCGAACGCAGGGTGAAAAACGAATATTGTTCCGCCCGCAAATGGTTTTAAAGCGGTTTTTATTTTTATATCTACTCTGTTAAGCTTATCGAGAAATATTTTTAAATTATCGCGATATGTTGCCGCTTCCGCTTTATCTGCATTGCATAGGGCGTCTGTTATAATTTTTGCCTGATGTTTTACAAGGTTCGGCGAAAGCCAAGTATGCGGGTCGTCCTCTGTTCCGCCGTCCATTTTTCTTAAATTAATACCTTTTGCAGTATTGATTATGTTGATATTTTTAAAGGAGTTTTTAATTTTTGTTAACAATCTTTTTTCAAACGGAACTCCTATGGTAAACAATATGTCCGTTTTTTTAAGTTTTGCTATTATATTCGGTTTGGGAGTATAACTTTCAGGATTTTCCCCTTTGCGGACAAGTATGTTTACTACGGCTTTTTTTCCTGCAATTTGTTCTACAAAATATGCTTGCGGCGGTATGCTTACAAAAACGGATAATGGTTTTTCCGTCGCATTTACGCTCGAGCCTGTTAAAAGAATAAGAGTTAAGATTATCAGATTTATTTTATAGATTATTTTCATTTTTTTTATTGCAATTAATTAAGGGAGTAATCCTTTAATTAATTATATCCTTATTTTTTGCGTCTAATTACTTACGATTTTTTATATGTTGATTTTTCAAGCTTCATATCATAGCTTCTTTTTTAATTATTATTTTATAATTTTACAATAATTAAAATTAATACGGCAAAATAAAAATTATTAGGTAGATGTAAGGAGAGGCAATGGTATCATATCCTAAACCTGGAGAAGGTTTTATAAGACCACATGATCTCGTGAATCATCTTTTCGCTGATGTTGAGAAGTCCTTTGAGATACTTGATTCGGATAGGAATTCGCAGTATCTAAGACGCAATGTAGTTCGTAATATTTTTTTTTCATTGAGGGGATTGTTCAAATTTTAAAGTTTGAGTTAAGGCAAGCCCTACGCTTGAATCACTATAGCGTTGAGTTATCATCAGAAGAAGAACAAATTCTTTATGAAGAAAAAGAAAAAAAGATGGAAGTAAATTTAAAGTGTTCATCCCGATACACGACAATGTGGTCAAGACATTTAAACTTGCTTCTAAAATATGGGAATTGACTGAATACTTGTCGATAAATAAAGACGGACAAGAATATAGGCGTTTTTTACGTGCTAAAGAAATAAGAAATCGACTTACGCATCCTAGAACATATTACGATATTCAGATCACTTCTTATGAAATAGGGTTGTTTGCCCATATCTTTAAGTGGATTCGCTCTGAGTTTGTTTCATTAATAAAAGAAAAAAATGAAAACATTATTCAAACACTTCCTAAAGAGGTGGCTGATGGGTTAAAAGCGGCGCTTAAGGTAATAAATGAATAGTAACTTTAAAGAACATGAACACATTGGAAAGCGATTATGAATAATTCTTTATTTTTCAAGAAGGTAGAATTCTTTTCTTCGGCATATCTTAGATGTTGCATTTTTATAGCGGATAATGCGGCTGCCGGCAAAAAGGATTTTTTTACAAAAAAACTTTATTCCAAATTAATAGGAAATTCGGTTTTATTGGAGGATTTTTTAGATATTCACGGAGCAAAAGATAATTCTAACTGGTATTTTTATAGAGAGCTTGCGGCAGCGGTTCGCCACTTAAGCCTTGCCGGTTACGCTCAGAAGCATATATCCACGAGACTTGAATTTTATGAATTAGAAGATATGGGAAATTTTGAAGAAGATGCAAAGGAAAATTTTATTTTTTTAAATAATTTGTTGATTAAGCTTGCTCCGGTAATTTTAAAAGAGGCAAAACGTTTGAATATTTATATACAAAGTCATCGGTACAAACCGGAAGATTTTATGCATATTCCAACGGGCGTTATGTTGGAATATGATATTCAGGATGAAAATCAGGATGTTCAAAAAAAATATATAGTAAAGATAGCAAGCCAGTTTTTATCGGTGGCAAAAGATTTCAACAAGTTTAGATTTTACGAGCCGTATTTAATAGAGGATATAAAAAAGATAGTTCCTAATAAGATAAACGAGGTTGAAATGCGCCGTTTTGAAATGCTTGTGCATAATATTCAATCTTCTTTCGATAGTTATGTAATGCATGGAAGGTATAGGGTTAAAGAAAGCGAATATAAGCGATTAAGAAGTAATTTTTCGATAGTTTTTCATCTTACGCAAGAGATAGGCAGACTGCTTCATTTTTATGAGCGTCATCTTTATCAAACCGGCTATAAGAATGCTTATAAAAGGACGAGGCAGAGATTATCGGAGATTATTCCGCCGGATAAACTGTTGGATAAGATAGTTAATTACGGGGTATTTTACGCTTCTCATTTTCTTGAAGGCGGCAAGGCGCTGGCAAAAAAAATATTGAATGACAATATAGAAAGAAAACAGGTTGCGGTATCCATACCGAAAGATCGCGGGTTTCATAGCAGACCGAGTCTGCTTGTGGCTAAAATTGTTCGGCATTACGGCGGCGAAGTTAAGCTGATGGTAAAGGATGCAAGTTTTGACGCAAGCAGCGTTTTGGATATTCAGTGGGCAGGCGGCAAGATTGAAAAGGATAAAATCGAGAAGGTTGTTTTTGAAGGGGACAGCCGCGCTATAGATGATATTAAGATTCTTGCAAGCGTAAATTATGCGGAAGATACTATGGGCAAGGGAAAGCCTTTGCCCAGCGAACTGGGGTATTTGAAGTAGGATTTAATCCTTTTTTGCAGATGTGTTTAAGGCGGAGTTTTCGGCTTTTATTTCATTTATAATTTTTATTGTTTCAACGCTTACGGAGCAAACTTTTTTTATAAGGTCTATAACCTCTGGTTTATAATCGGCAAATTTATACGAATTGAATTTTTCGGCAATAGTAGGATCTTTTATTTTTTTTTTTTTATATTGGTCTATTATCCATTCAAGAGCCGAGCGATTGCCAAGCTTATATTCCCAAGCCTCTTTTGGTATGCCGCAAATATTTGTTTCTTCGTCAATTTCTATGCTGCCTGCGGGTTTGTCCGCTTTTAGTTTTACCTTTAAATCCGGTTTTATTTTTAAAAGAGTTTCGGAGCCTTTTTTATAAAAACGGTTTATTTCAACCTCGCTTATTTTTAAATCAAAAGGTTTTGCCTCCTGATAATTAATATGCAAATCCATTAAGGCTTTTCCCCAACCTACCCATTTTTTAAAGTTGTTATAAAATGGTATGCGCGGAAATTCTCGCTTTAGATTTAATTTATATTTTTTTATATATGCCGGATTATGTAAAACAGCATATATATAATGGAATATATCCTCTTTTGTTATGGCGTTATCTTTATAATGGGTTGTAAAGCGCTTTAATCCCCAATCGGTTATGTTTTCGGTTCGCTCGCCGTTTTTGTTGTAACTATAATATGGCAAAGAGAATGTGCCGCCATTTCCCATTTTTAAAAAAGCTAAATCAAAGCTTTGGTCTGCTGCAAGCACTACAAAATGTTCCGCCGTTACGCATCTAAATGCGATTACTTTGTTTTGGTGATGTTCATCAATTCCAAAAATATTTTCGTTCCGATAAATACGATGAGTTATTATTCTATCAAAATAAGAATATTTTTTAATATAAGGGCGATATAACGAAGTTATTATTTTTGATTTGTCATATTTGAGCAATGAGCCTTTTTTAAGATAGGCTTCCAATTCTGATGTCCATTTTATTTTTCTATCTACAAAATCATTGATAGGAATATCTTTTTTTGATTTGTTCCATCTCTTTTTTTCTTTTTCATAAAATTCAATAAAAAACTTTACTTTGTTTTTTAAATTTAATTCGTTAAAATCATAAACCCATTCGTCTCTTGCGGTTACCACTCCCAAAGAAAACAGTTTAAATATTGCGTTAGCCCCTTTTCTTCCGAGTTTTGTCTCCTTATTTGCCAATGGCTCAAGGGTTTCCCAATCATTATCTTCGGCAAGGTCTATCCAATTATTATTTTTATCCGGCGTGATTCTTTTAAAAGGGATGTTCTCAAATTTATTGGAATAAAGATAATCAAGTTTTTCAAGTCTTGTCGCTCTTATATCTGTAGGATGGATATAATTTATTTGGCAGGATAATTTTTCGGGTAATTTTTTTTTTACTAAAAACATTATTGCAATTCCAACAGCGGCGGAGACTCCGAATATAGTATGCTTCTCATTCATCCAAATTCCATCTTTTCCCGAAAGCTCTCTTATATTTCCTCCCAAGTCAATAATATAAGCATAATCAAATTCGTCTCGAACACATCGTCTAAAACCGTCAAAGGTTTTAGCATTAATAAATGAATTGTTTGTTATAAAGGCGATTATTCCGTTTTTATCTAATCTATCGGAAGCCCATCTGTAAAATCTGGAATACATGTCGTAAGCTTTTGTTTTTTGAGCAGAGCTTTTTTTAACGTAGGTATCTTTTATACGTTTATCTATCTCTTTATATTCGCGGTTTTTATTGTTTTCGTTTTCGTTTGCCTGATTTGCGTTATAAGGCGGGTTTCCTATTATAACGGAGATTTTTTTTTCGTTTTGCCGCTTGATACGTTTTGCATTTTCCGAGGTTAAGCCAAAAGCAAGAGTTTGTTTGCCGCTGTAAGAAAGCGAATCCGTATTATCCAAAGTATCTACAAAGCATAAGTTTTGAAACTCTTGGTAATAGCCGATTTTTTGCTTAAATGTGAACTCTATATTAAGGTTTGCTATATAATAGGATAAAATAGAGACTTCGTTTGCATATATTTCGTTGTTATATTTGTAAAGAAGATTTTGGGTCGGAATATAATCGATAATAGAAGTCATAAATGTTCCGGTGCCTGTTGCCGGGTCTAATATTTCTATATTTTTATCGGATAAGGTTTTATTAAAATGTTTGTAAAGCAGATGGTCTGCGCCCTCTATCATAAACTCTACAATTTCGTTTGGAGTATATACCACGCCCAAACGGTCTGCGGCTTTTGGATTATAAACCTTATAAAAGTTTTCGTATAATACCTTTAAAAACTTTTGCTTTTCCTTATGATCTGCAATACCGGCGGCGGCGTTGTTTATTGTATCGTAATAATGCTCGATATTTCCTATTAGGTTTTTACGTTGCGGATAAGTAAAAAGAGTTTCAATAAGCTTTTCCAACTCTTTTGCAATATTGTTATGACGATGAAAATCGGAATCGTCAAAAATCTTATTGAATATATCCCCGGTTAAAATATGCTGGATTATCATTTCCCGAATATCTGCGCTCCTAATATCCGGGTTTATCTCCGCCTTACATAATTCAAGAAAGGTTTGGCTCTTTTCGATAAACTTTTTATTATTTATTCGCGCGTCGTTTATCTTATTTCGGAGAGTTTCAACTATAACAGGTATATCCTCTTTGAATTTCCCAAGCGCCTCTTCAAACTTATGAATATTTGCGCTTTTAAAAGATACAAACTCTGTAAGTATATTATGAAGCTTGTTGACATCCCTAACCGAAACCCGCATTGTTTCTTGCCCGCGTTGAAATAAAACTACGGTTTTAGAATTTTCGAACAGTATATTGTAATTAGGATAACCCTTTTTAAATTTAGCGGCAATTTCATTATCTAAAGTATCCTTTTCGTCCTTGCTTTCCCACAACCCTATATCCAAACCAAACGAGTTTTTAACTATTCCGTCCGGTATAACCGGTTTGCCGATAGTTCCGGGACATTTAACTTCCGGAACTAATTCATAGTTTTGCTTTCGGGCATACTCGTTAAGCAGAGTCCAAAAATGGTTTCGGATGCTCGTCTCGTTTTTCGATTTGCCGAATTGCAGCGCTCTATCAAGATTATTATAGTATTTATTAATTAAAACTTTAGACATTTTTTATTATGAAATCTTTTTATAATGTTAAATTTACCCGCTTTAATCAGATTGGTTCGATTTATATGGCAAGGCATTCTTATGTAAATAAGCCCGTTATGTCAATAGGACGGAAAGGATAGGGGACTTATAGATAGAAATGATTTAAAAAGATTTGTTGGACTGAGTAATAAGCGTATGCTGATTTAAATCAATTCGGCTATGTACGAGTTTGTTTGCCCCGCTTTTTCGACAACAATATTCGCTACGCAAATAAATCTTGGACATATTTTTTTTTAAGCATTCTTTATAGCATACTTTTGCAATCAATTTATAGTAATCAGGCTATAACTATTCTGTTTATACTTTTAATTAAGGGATTTTTTCTCGCTTCGCTTGTCGAAATGACAAGCGAAAATAACAGATAAAAAAAATTTCCTGTCATTTCGAGCGGAGCGAGAAATCCCTTAATTATTTTTTATAATCGTTTCATAATTATCGATTAGCGGAGGGTTAAATTATGTTCCGCATGTTCCGTCTGAATCGCCGCATGTTCCGCATCCTGAGGCGCCGAAATCTATTCCCGCGTTTATGTTAAAACCCATGTTTGAGAAATCGATTTTAATCGGTTTTATTTTTTCTATAAAATCTTTTTCCGCTAAAAATGTAAGGTCTCCCACTTTATAAGTACTATCCTGATCTTTAGGCTTATCCAGAGCCATTGCCAATGAAGGCCCGCCTCATCCGCTTTCGTTTAAAAAAATTCTAATAGGGGTAATTTCTTTACCCTTAAAATATTCCAAAAGTTCCTTTTCCGCGCTCGCTGTTACTTCCAACATAATTGTTCTCCTTTAAAAAGTATCCGTTAATGTTTATACCAAATAAGGCTGTTCTAACTTCCGCATGTTCCTTCGGCGGAAGCGCATCCAGCGCATCCGGAAGGTCCGAAGTCCATACCTGCGCTTATATTAAAACCCGCGTTTGAGAAATCGATTTTAACCGGTTTTATTTTTTCCATAAAATCTTTTTCCACTAAAAATGTAAGGTCTCCGACTTTATAAGTATTATCCTGCTCGTTAGGGTTATCCATGCCGAGAGCCAAAGCCGGACCGCCGCATCCCGCTTGATTTAGAAAAACTCTAACGGGAGTAATCTCTTTCCCATCGAAGTGTTTCAAAATTTCCTTTTCGGCGTTATGGGTTACTTCTAACATAATAAATTTTCTCCTTATAAAAATATTTAAAAAGTTCATGCAAAAAACTGTTTTATCCGACGCCTAACGTTAAGCATAAGAAGGCTTCTTCTACAGGAACCGGAGAACTATAAGGCTGTTTGCTTATAATTATATATATAAGTTTTTTATAATAAGACAATATTAAAAAAAAACAATAGTAAGATAAAAAAGAATTGATTTGACAATACCGCTTTTTTTTTAATAAAATCTTTCGTATAATATTAATTTCTCTATATTCCCTTTAAAAGAGGGGGAAACAGGAAATATAAACAGAGGAAATTTCCATTGTTAAATGAGATTTAATCACAAAAAGAAATTATTATAAAAAGGACAAGGAAACAATACGGGGATTTTGCGCTTTGCTCAAAACGATAGGCTTTTTATTTTTGTCCGGTATTTTATCTATCGTTTTTTTACCATATCGTCGCGCCGCGCGCAGCGAGGATAAATCCCTTAATTAAATTATAAACGTTGTAAGGTTTAACGGTTAAAAAAAATAGCCATAAAAAAATAATTATAATTAGACGGCATAACAAAAGTAGTTTGTTAGTTTTTGCATAACTCGGAAAATATACAAACCGCAAAGCTATGTAGCCGCATTTAAATTATTAACAATCAAAGGAGTATTATTATAATGAGAATTTTATTTTTCGGACCTAACGGCAGCGGAAAAGGAACGCAGGGCTCAATTTTAAAAGGTAAATATAAAACGCCTCATATAGAATCCGGCGCAATTTTCAGAGAAAACATTACAAACGGAACAGAGATGGGAGCAAAAGCAAAAGGATATATTGATAAGGGCGAGTTGGTGCCGGACGATATTACAATTCCTATGATATTAGATAGACTTAAACAGGCAGATTGCGGTTCCGGCTGGCTTTTGGACGGTTTCCCAAGAAATAAAAATCAGGCGATAAAACTTGACGAAGCTTTAAAACAGGCGGGGATGGCTCTTGATATAGTAGTAGAAATAATTTTAGATCGCCAGATTGCAAAAGACAGAATTATGGGCAGAAGATTATGCGTTAACGATAATAATCATCCGAACAATGTTTTTATAGACGTAATTAAGCCTAACGGCGATAAATGTAGAGTATGCGGAGGCGATCTAACAACAAGAAGCGACGATCAGGATGAAGAGGCTATCAATAAACGCCATAATATTTATTATAATGATAATGACGGAACCATTGCGGCGGCATACTATTTTAAAGATTTAGCTGCAAAAGACGGCTCTATAAAGTATATTATATTAGATGGAAAGCCGAGCGTAAAGCGGGTAACCGAAGAGCTTGTATCAAAACTTTAAAAACAGTTTGTAAAATATAAAACTTTAAAAAAACGGCGTATTATAATATACGCCGTTTTTTAGATTTATATTAATATAGATAAAAATCATATTTTATAACAAGTCGTTTTTATTTATTTTATTCGTATTTTTAGAAATTTTTATAAAAAGAGGCATAAAAATGAATAAAAAAGATATTTTCGAACCCCGCCTTATTGCATGGGAGATAACCAGAAATTGCAATCTTGAATGCGTTCATTGCAGAGCTTCCGCAACAAACGGGCCATATAAAGGAGAGCTTGATACCGATAGCGCTTTTAGACTGCTTGACCAAATAGCGGAGGTAGGGAAGCCTATAATAATATTAACCGGCGGCGAACCTTTGATGCGAGAAGATATATTTGAAATAGCCTATTACGGGACAAAAAAAGGGCTTAAAATGGTTATGGCGCCTAACGGGACGCTTATAAACGGAAGTAATGCAAAAAAAATGGCGAGCTCCGGCATAAAAAGAATAAGCATAAGTTTAGACGGCGAGGATAGTAAGTCTCATGATAGGTTCAGGGGGGTTTCCGGGGCTTTTAACGCCGCCATCGACGGAATAAAAGCCGCAAAAGAGGCGGGAATAGAATTTCAGATAAATACTACGGTTACAAAAGCAAATTTTAACAGCCTCGAGAAGATACAGAATTTATCTATGGAACTTGGCGCGGCAGCGCATCATATATTTTTACTTGTTCCTACGGGCAGAGGAAAATATATAGTCGATCAGGAGATAAGCGCCGAAGAATATGAAAAAGCTTTAAACTGGCTATACGATAGAAGCAAAGTTATTCCTTTACAAACCAAGGCTACTTGCGCTCCTCATTATTATAGAATTTTAAGACAACGCGCAAAACAAGAAGGCGCGGAGGTAACTTTTAAAACTCATGGACTTGACGCCGTTACAAGAGGTTGTTTGGGCGGAACCGGGTTTTGTTTTATTTCGCATACCGGCATAGTTCAGCCATGCGGCTTTTTAGATATAAACTGCGGCGAAGTAACAAAAAAAGATTTTAGCGAAATATGGAATAATTCCGAAATATTTTTAAATTTAAGAGATTATAGCAAGCTAAAAGGCAAATGCGGAAAATGCGGTTTTAAAAGAGCGTGCGGAGGCTGTCGAGCAAGAGCTTACGAGGCTACGGGCGATTATCTTGCGGAGGAGCCTTTATGCGATTACAAGCCGAATAATATATAGACAAATAAAATTACGACGTAAATTCCAACGGAATTATCATCATAATGGAAAGTAATATCCAGCTTTTAACATTATATATCCTCTCTTTTATAATAAGCGCCGGAGGAGCGTTTTTAACGGTAAAGTTCGGTCATAAGTTTTTGCTTATGGATATTCCAAATCAAAGAAGCTCCCATTCTTTTGCTATGCCCAAAGGAGGCGGAATAGGGATATTGGCTTCATTTATATATGCTTCTTTTGCGCTTTCGACGCCAAAGAGCCTTTTAATATCCGGAGTTATTTTATCTGTAGTAAGCATATTAGACGATATAAAAGATATTTCGGTAAAAATTCGTCTTTCGATACAATTAATATGTAGTATAATATTTTTATTCGGAATATTATTTTATCGAGACGTTCCCAAAGAGGCGTATCCGCTTTTTTTAATACTTCCGATATTTATCATAGGAACAATCAATTTTTATAATTTTATGGACGGCATAGACGGCATCGCAGGCATTGCCGGGGTAATAGCATTTGGATTGTTGTCATATTATGGTTATACAAATGATAAGCCCTTATCTTTAGTCTATCTTAATTTATCTTTATCCTTATCCTGCGCAGGATTTTTAATATTTAATTTTCCGTCCGCCAAAGTTTTTATGGGAGACGTAGGCAGCGTTTTATTAGGCTTTTTATTCGGAGCTATGGCTCTTTTATTTGCAAGCTCCGTTTTAGATGTTTTATGCATACTATCTTTTCTTTTTACATTTTACGCGGACGAGCTTACTACAATGGCGGTAAGGCTTAAAAATAAAGAGGCTCTTATGAAGGCGCATAGAAAGCATCTTTTTCAGCTTTTTGCAAACGAGCTTAAGATTTCTCATTGGAAAGTTAGCCTATATTACGGTATAATACAACTATTTGTAGGCGCGAGCGTTATATTTTTGAGAAATAAAGGAGAAGTATTTATATTTATACTTTTGTTATTATATTTTTTGATATTTTCGGCGGCATCTTATTATATCCGAAGAAAAATTAAGTCGGCGGCATAACTTTGCAGTTTGTTAACCCGCAAAATTCAATTATAGCCGAATTACTATCATTTAAAATATCCGATTATTTTAAATTTTATAATAAAAAAAGATTTCATCAATCTTTAAATTATATTAGACCCGATGAAATATATTATGGCGTAAAATCTTTAAAACAAGTCGCTTGATGAGTGGACTTCCCCCAAAAGAGTAGACAAAGTTAACGAGTATATAATAAGATAGAAAAAAAAAGGGGGAAAGATGTCAAATAGGAAATATACAGAAGAATTTAAGGAAGAGGCGATTCGTTTAATGCAAGTAAGAGATGAGAGCGTTAGCGCTATATCAGAGAAATTAGGAGTTACTAAGAATACGTTATATAAATGGAATAAGAGAAGTAAAATGGGGTTTATAGAAGGAAATAAGGAGGGATTAATAAAAGAGAATACGCGATTAATAAAGGCTTTAAAATTAGCGGAGGAGGAACGAGACATATTAAAAAAAGCGGTGGCGTATTTTGCAAAGCGGTCCCAATAAAATACGCTTTTGTGTGGGGACATAAACAAGAGTTTCGAGTTATAGTTATGTGCCGCGTATTGCAAATAAGCCGTTCAGGCTATTATGCTTGGGCCAAGAAGCCTAAATCTAAGCGAGCTATTCAGAATGAAAGTCTTTTGTTTTTTTAATATAAGAGTTTTTTTTAAAGAAAGCCAAGAGACGTATGGCAGCCCTCGAATACATAAAGAGATGCAAGAAGCCGGTTTTAAAATCGGTTTAAATCGCGCGGCAAGAATAATGAGAAAAGCAGGTTTAAAAGCCGGTCGTATTTATAAAAAACAATATAAACGAAATATTAAGGAAAACGAAGCCGCTCATAGTATAATAAATCAAGATTTTAGTTCTGATGCTCCAAGTCAGAAATGGGTAACGGATATA
>JAFDMD010000132.1 GCA_019306185.1 Deltaproteobacteria bacterium | reverse complement strand
GAGGAGGCGGAGGAGTAGGCGGAGGAGGCGGAGTAGGCGGCGGAGGCGGAGTAGGCGGAGGAGTAGGCGGAGGAGGCGGAGGAGTAGGAGGCGGAGGAGGCGGAGGCGGAGGCGGAGGCGGCGGAGGCGGTGTTAAAAGAATCTTTATCATATAAAAAGAGTTCCGAAAAATCTAACGCTCTTATTACCGCAAAAGCGTAATCTTTTCTTTTATCCTCTTTCCAAAAATCAAAATTCCCTTTATATCCTATTAAAGGAACAGCCCTTAAAGCGCATCTTAAAGCAAAAGCTACCGAATATTCTTTGGGAAGCTTTTTAAGTTTTTTTTCTATAATATCTCTGTCAAATTTCATCTTTAACCTTTTATTATTATATTTTTACTATTTTATCCGGCAAAGCAAAAAAATAGTTTTTTATCGCGCAAATTTATTTTACCTTATATAAAAAGCGGTTACGCTTAATTTTAATTGATAATATTCGGTTTAATGCAAGTCAAGTTTTTAATAATAAACAGGCAAATAAACAGCCGCGCGCCAAGCTTATTTTATGCCGTTGTTATAATTGCCGTAAAAAATATTTTACTTGATAAAATTTTGATAATTCATTACTATTATTGATTAATATTATCCGAGCTTATCCTAATATAAATATTTTGATTTTTTTTAAAATCAATGCTATTTGCGCATAAGCTTTTTTTTACGCCGTTTTTTATAAAAAAAACAGGTTATAACTTAACAAAATTAGGAGAAATTTAAAATGAAAAAGAAATTTTTCGGCTTTTTAACCGCCGCATTTATTATTTTTATGTTTATAGCGCCTTTTGCGACGGCTTCCGATATCGAGCTTGCAAAAAAATCTACCCTGGAAAAAATACTTAAAAGAGGCGAGCTTATAATAGGAACCGAATCCGGCTATCCTCCTTTTGAAATGACAGATAAAAAAGGGAAAATCGTAGGTTTCGACATAGACCTTGCAAAAGAAATGGCAAAGGCTATGGGCGTTAAATTAAAAATTGAAAATGTCGCTTTCGACGGAATTATTCCCGCGCTTACAACCGAAAAATTCGATATAATAATAAGCGGAATTACCACTACGCAAGAAAGAAACTTAAAAATTAATTTTTCGGATCCTTATATGGTGGTAGGGCAAACCATTCTGCTTAATGAAAAACATAAAGGTAAAATAACCTCTTACAAACAGCTTAATAACGAAAAATATGTAATAACCTCAAAAATCGGAACAACCGGAGAACAAGCCGTAAAAAGATTTATGCCTAAGGCAAAATATAAATCGTTTGAAGAATCCGGACAAGCCGCTTTAGAGGTTGCTATGGGCAACGCAGACGCGGTAGTTTACGACCTTCCTTTTTGCGCTACATTTATAGCGACTCAAGGAAAAGGTCTTGTATTTTTAGATAAACCGTTTACTTACGAGCCTTTATCCTTTGGAGTTAGAAAAGGGGATCCGGATTTTTTAAATTGGTTGAATAATTTTTTGGTTCAGTTTAAAAACGACGGCAGATACGACAAAATTCATGACAGATGGTTTAACAACATGGATTGGACCAAAAACGTAGATTAAATTATCCGATTAATCTTACTTATTATAATTAAAATATAAAAAAATGTCCGGCGGAGCAAACAAGCCGGAACATATTCTAATAGAAATATAAACATGATATCGAATATAAAACGTTTGGAAAAAAAAGGACTATACAATTTTAGTATAGTTCTTTTTTTTCTTATGCTTTTTTCAATATGCGCCTCCCTGTATGTAGCTACCGCAAAAATAGATTATGTATGGAGATGGGACAGATCTTTAAAATATTTCGCTTACAACGACCTTGTGGAAATAGAAGCGGAAGCAAGAGGAACAGCCGTTGTTTTGCCGACCGATAAAGGATGGAACGTAGAGATAACCGGAGAAGACGGAAAAAAAGCATATTTTGTTCCGAAAAAAGCGGAATTAAATATTTTAGACGGCGAATATGTTTATGAAGAAGGGGTTATAGGAAGCTATACCGAATTTAAAGCCGGAGTTCTTTTACGCGGGCTTTGGATTACCATTAAAGCCAGCGCGATAGCCACCGTTTTTGGAATTATAATAGGGCTTATGTGCGGTATTGCAAGGCTTTCTTCAAACCCTTTTTTTAAATGGTCTGCAATAACTTATGTTGAAATTATACGCGGCTCTCCGCTTTTGGTTCAGATATTTATATGGTATTTTGTATTCGGAACCATATTAAACGCTATGTTTACAAGCTACGGCTTTCAAATAGAAGCGATATGGTACGGAATTGCGGCTTTGGCTTTTTTTACCGGCGCTTATGTAGGCGAAATAGTGCGCGCCGGAATTCAATCCATAAACAAAGGGCAAACAGAAGCCGCAAGGTCTTTGGGAATGAACGGCTACCAATGCATGCGTTACATTATATTGCCGCAGGCTTTAAAAAGAATACTTCCCCCGCTTGCCGGACAATTTATAAACCTTATAAAAGATTCCTCTCTTTTGGGAATTATAGCGATAAGAGAGCTTACAAAAGCCACCCGCGAAGTTATTACCACAAGCCTACAGCCCTTTGAATTATGGTTTATATGCGCCATTATGTATTTGGTTTTAACCTTTAGCTTATCCATGGCTTTACAGTATTTGGAAAGAATGTCCCTTATAAAATGATAGAAGTAAAAAACATATATAAAACCTTTAATACTCCGCATGAAGTAAAAGCTTTGGAAAATGTTTCCTGCAACATAAAAGCCGGAGAAGTCGTTGTGGTTATAGGACCCTCCGGATCAGGGAAAAGTACATTTTTAAGATGCCTTAACAGGTTGGAAACCGCAAATTACGGAGAAATCCTTATACAAGGAACAGACATATTTTCTCCGCAAACCGATATAAATAAAATAAGAGCCGAAGTGGGAATGGTATTTCAGTCTTTTAACCTATTTCCGCATAAAACCGTATACGAAAATGTAATGCTTACTCAACTTAAAGTTTTAAAACGAAACAAATCCGAAGCGGATAAAAAAACCTCTTATCTTTTGGAAAAAGTAGGCATATCCGATAAAGCAAAGGCTTATCCTACCCAGCTATCCGGCGGGCAGCAACAAAGAGTCGCCATAGCAAGAGCGCTTGCTATGGATCCTAAAGTTATGCTTTTTGACGAGCCCACTTCGGCTTTAGACCCGGAAATGATAGGCGAAGTTTTAAGCGTAATGAAATCTTTGGCAAAAGAGGGTATGACTATGGTTGTTGTTACGCACGAAATGGGCTTTGCAAAAGAGGTTGCAGACAGAGTTATTTTTATGGATTACGGTAAAATAGTAGAAGAGGGAACTCCGGAGCATTTTTTTAAAAACCCTACCCATCAAAGAACTAAACTTTTTTTAGAACAAATCTTATCATAGTCCTTAAAAAACGGCATAATAATAAATCTTACCGAAACCGTTTTTAAATCAAAATATTGGCGGAAATATCCGATAACGCAGGCGGGGTTTAACCAAGCTTATAAGGCGCTAATTAGTCGATGCTGAACAAGTTAATAAAAAGCGTAAAAAATGAGCCGTTCGGTTAATTACCCGATAATTTAATTTGGCTAATTCAATTTGGCAGTATCGGAGTTTGTTTGCTCCGCTTTTTGCTTGCCGCTACGCAAATAAAACTACCGCTTTTGATAGTAATGAGTATTTTCTCTGTTTATAATTAAGCTTCACGGTAATACATGCTACGTCTCTACCGCTTTTTATATTTTCCAATTAAAAAATTAAAAGCCAATTCCTTTATATCTGCGTCCCTTTGTATCTCTGTTACTCCAAATTATAATCATTCTTTTTTCTGATTAATATTTTTTAATAATGGGCATTTCCTCTTAATATTTGCAAAAAAATATTAAAATCAATATTAATTCCTTGCAAATATATTACCTTATTTTTATAATAATTATAATATCTAATATGCTTTTGCAGCGCCGACTATTTAAGGAATTTTTTGCAGCGCTTAACAAGATAGGTTTTTAAATTAAGGGATTTCTCCCTTCGGTTCGAAATGACAAGAAAAAATTCCGGCTTGTCATTCTTATTATTTCGGAGAGCGTTGTTTTTGCCCGCCATTTTACCAAGCTTTGTTTTTGCTTGTCATTTCGACGAGCAAAGCGAGGAGAAATCCCTTAATAAAAAGCGATAAATAACAAATATTGGCAAAACAGTTTAAGCTTAAAATGCAAATTTCGGCATCGAACAAGGTAAGGACAGAACATTGTTCTGTCCCTACGGAATATTATCAGCGCCGACTAATTCGGCTATATATGAAATGTTGCGAGGGGTAAAAATTTTATTTAAAGCCGCAAACCGGCAGACTACGAAGTTACGCTGCAAATTTTTTCAAGCCCGTTCATGTAAGGAACTAACGCTTCGGGGACTGTTGCGGAGCCGTCGGCTTGTTGAAAATTTTCAAGTATTGAGGCAAAAGTTCTTCCTACGGCAAGACCCGATCCGTTTAAAGTATGAATAAACTCGGTCTTTTTTTTGCCTTTTCTTTTAAATCTTATATTTGCCCGTCTTGCCTGAAAATCTTCGAAATTGCTGCAAGAAGATATTTCTCTGTAAACTCCTTGAGCCGGCATCCATACCTCTATGTCGTAGGTTTTTGCCGCGGAAAAGCCTAAATCTCCGGCGCAAAGAGCGACAACCCGATAAGGAATTTTTAATCTTTTTAATATCTCTTCCGCATTTTTTAACAGAGTTTCCAACTCGTTATAAGAATCTTCCGGTTTTACAAATTTTACTAACTCCACTTTATTAAACTGATGTTGTCTTATAAGCCCTTTGGTATCTTTTCCGTAAGATCCGGCTTCGGAACGAAAGCAAGGGGTGTATGCGGTATGTAAAATCGGCAAATCGGCTTCGGTTAATATTTCGTTATTATAAATGTTGGTTACCGGAACTTCCGCGGTAGGAATAAGAAAATAATCTGTCCCTTTAATTTTAAAAAGATCCTCCTCGAATTTCGGAAGCTGCCCTGTCGCGGTCATGCTGTTTCTGTTTACTATAAAAGGAGGGAGCGTTTCTTTGTACCCATGTTCGATTGTATGAATATCTAACATAAAGTTAATCAAGGCTCTTTCTAATCTTGCTCCGGCGCCGTAATATAAAGGAAATCTTGCTCCGGTTATTTTTGCGGCTCTTTCAAAATCCAAAATATTTAAAGCTTCCCCTATATCCCAATGAGCTCTCGGTTTAAAATCAAAATTTTTCGGCTCTCCTTCTTTTTTTATAAGCTTGTTGTCCGCCTCGCTTTTTCCGAGCGGAACCGATAAATGGGGAGTATTTGGAATGATTATAAGCTTTTTATTAATATCCGATTCAATCTTTGATAATTCTTTTTCCAAAGTTTTAATTCTTGCGGAAACTTCCCGCATTTCCAGAATAATATCGTTTGCGTCCGCTTTTGCTCTTTTTAACTCGGCTATTTTATCGGATACGCTATTCCGTTTATATCGGAGGTCTTCAAGTTCAAACAGTATCTCTTTTCGTTTGTTATCCGCCGCAATAAGCTCTTCGAGGTTAATATCCGCATTCCGATTTTTTAATCCTTTTTTAATTAAAGAAAAATTTTCTCTTATATTTTTGATGTCTAACATGAAGTTTTCCGATATGATTATAATTATGATTTTTTGGTAGGCGCGATTGGACTTGAACCAACGACTTCTACCGTGTCGGGGTAGCGCTCTGCCAGCTGAGCTACGCGCCTGTAATTAAGTTTGCGCATAAAAATACTTTAGGCAAACCATACAAACAAAAAGCTTTATTATTTTATTTTGTTTTTTTTTTCAAGTAGAATTTAAAATAAAAAATAAGAGTTTTTAAATATATCAATTTAGGCGAATTAATATTGATTTGGAAGATTTTTTTGCTTAATTTAGGGTCTGTTGACAATTCATAAAGGTAGCCAAAGGAAAGCGCAAGCCAAAGCGAGCATAGCTTCGAAATTACGTTTCAATTTGTCATATCTTGTCGCTATAGCTCGAAAA
>JAFDMD010000028.1 GCA_019306185.1 Deltaproteobacteria bacterium | reverse complement strand
TATGCGGTTTCCAATCCGTTTTTGTCATCGGGATCAAAAATGCCTCCGGGCAGCGCCACCTGATTTTTCCAAGGATAGCCTTTATTGTTAGATTTTAATATGCTTAGAATATAAGGGATATTGTCCTGATAAAAGATTAAAAGAAAAACCGCCGCCTCTTTGCAATCTTTTTCTTTATTTTTTCTTATAGATGTATTTTTAAATGTTTCGGAGCTGATCCGTAATATTTGATTATCCATTATATTCTATTTCAATATTATTTTTATAAAAATTCTTTTTTAAATGTTTCACGTGAAACATTTAAAAAATACAAGCTTAAATCAAATTTATAATAAACCAAAGGGGTAGATTTGAAAAACGCTTTTACGAATCGCTTAAAGGCTTTTTCCCAAGTTCAATAAGTTTATCATTTATTTTTTTCTTCCATGCTTCTAATATTGCAGGTTGAACAAATGCAAAATCAAATAACGCATCAAGCGTTCCTAACGAACACTCGGCTTCGCTGGCTTCGACCTCGACAATTTCGCCCGTATTTTTACATTTGCTTGGATGGGCTGCAAAATTACCGATAAACCTTAAGTAGTGAAGGGATTCGCTTATAAAAGAAGAGACTTTGTTACTATCAAGAAATTCATCTATTTCTTTATTTAGATTTCCTTTTTTAACGCCGTAATTTTCGCGCAATATTGTTTGTAATAGCCTTCTGCTCATAGCGGCGCTCGCTTTCGGACTAATCGCCAATATAGCCGCCGCTTCTTTGTAATCTCTACCATATTTTTCCGGAACTTCCGGAGCTACTGTTTTTATGCTAAATTTAGGAAATATAAAAACCTCATTATATGGGGAATCTTCTTTTATATAACGTTCACGAAGGCTCCCGAATTCGTCCCTGTCTGTTCCTATAAAGTTTGAAGATACTAACAGTATAATTAACTTATTACATTCAGGGCATTTCCCATGCCTAACCTCTTGCCCGCTCTCAATCTCGTAAGGATCCCAGCATTCATCATGTTCATAAATAAAATGTGTTGTCCAAGTTATGTTTATAGCTGTTTCGCAATACGGGCATTTCATAATTTTATCTTTATACAGATTAAGAGTTAATACAATTAACTTATTATAATTATTATAAAAAACAGGCTTTGATCGCGACAAAATTCTTTATCTTTTCAAACAAATTATTTGCCTATGCAAAAATCCGCAAAAATTCTATCCAAAATATCTTCGCTTATCAAAGCCCCCGATATATTCCCGACATATTGCAACGCTTCTTGCAACTCTATGGATATTGTTTCGGGGTAAGCGTTCCCTTTTAACTCTGCAACCCCTCTTTGTAAAGCTTCGGCAGCGCTCTGTAATTCCTTTTTTTGACGCATATTAAGAAGAATTGAGTGTTCATTACTATCATCAAACTCGCTTACCTGTTCCGTAATTATACTTTCAAGTTTCTCTATCCCCATATTATGCAAGCAGGATATTTCCGCAATTACCGATTCTGCAAACTCTTTTTTAATTTCAATAAGCGTATCCGGCTTTGCAATATCTATTTTATTGATTACAATTATATATCCTTTGGCTTTAACCTTTTGATATATTTTAAAATCTTCGTCTGATAAAGGGGTTGAAGCGTCTAATAAAAAAAGGGTTAGATCCGAGCTTTTAAGGTATTCTTTTGTTCTTTTTATACCGATTATTTCTACCGGATTTTCCGAAGCATGAATACCTGCGGTATCAGCGAGTATCAAGGGGATTTCCGAAAGGTTGATTTTAATCTCTATAATGTCTCTTGTAGTTCCGGGCATATCGGTAACTATAGCTTTTTGAGATCGGGCAAATCGATTTAAAAGACTGGATTTGCCTACATTGGGACGTCCCGCTATGGCAATAGTATATCCGTCTCTATAAAAAGAGGCGTCGTCGTAAAACCGGATTATAGGCGATATTTCATCTTTTATTATTTTATTTATAGTATCGATTAAAACCGCCGTATCCAAATCGTCTTCCAAATCGTCTATAAAATCGATTGCAGCCTCTATTTCGGATAAAACGGTTTTTATTTTGTCCGAAATTTTATCCGTTTTTTCTTTAAGACTGCCTGAAGCCTGAGAAGCGGCAAAATAAAGCGCCTTTGAATTGGAAGCGTTGATTATATCGATAATCGCTTCCGCTTGGGTTAGATCTATTCTTCCGTTTAAAAATGCCCTTTTTGTAAATTCTCCGGGAGGAGCCGCTTTTACTCCGAAATTTAATATAAGATTTAAAACCGATTTTAAAGCAGCGCTTCCTCCATGAGTATGGATTTCTACTACATCCTCTTTTGTATAAGAGTTTGGGGCTTTCATATAAACGAACAAAACTTCGTCTATTATTTTTTTATTATCCGGATTTAATATAAATCCATAATACATTTTACGAGATATAAAGCTTTTTCTTTGCAACAACTTTGAGCTGTCGTTTGTTTTTTGCGGAACAAAAAATATTTTTTTTGCGACCGATAAAGCTTCATCGCCGGAAAGTCTTACGACTCCTATGCCTCCTCTGCCGGAAGAGGTGGCTATAGCGGCGATAGTGTCATTATTTATTTTCGGCATCCTTGTTTTCTTCATTTCCGTTTTGCGGAAATATAATAAGTTTCTTATAATGACCGTTGCCTACGCTGCGAGTTTTAATTCCGCCCTCTTTTTTTAAAAGCGTATGCACGTCTCGTCTATCATTAAAAGAAATTTCGCCCATAGACATAGGTTTTTTTAAACGCTTTGCTTTATCAGCCAAATATAAGGCGGAAGATATTAGCTTTTCTTTTCTTTTTTCCAAATAACCTTCCACGTCTATTCGGCTATGAATTCTATTTTTCTGACGTTTATTTAAAATTTTTTCAACAAGATAGTCTATAGCCTCTAATGTTCTGCCTTTTCGTCCTATCAATGAGGATGGGTCGCTACAGGTTATATCAAAAAAGAGAGTATTATCTTTAACCGAAGAGTTTATATTCGCCTCCTTTGTTATTAAAAAAATAATTTTTTCAAGGGTTTCTATTCCGACTTTTAATAACATGTCATAATCGATATCTATCTCTTCAACAGTCTCCGTTTCTTTCGAAAGTTTCTCATTATCTATGGTTTCGGCTTTTTGTTTTATAGTCTCCGATTTGGGCTCGTCGTTAAATATTTCATCGACAATGCTGTTTGAATCTGCCGTTATACTTTTTTCCACATGTATTTTTGCATTTTTTGCTCCTACAATTCCGAATATTCCGCTGGAACCATAAGAAATTATATCATATTTTAATTCTTCTTTTGATACGCCAAGATCAATGCAGGCTTTTTCTATAGCCAATTCTACAGTCTTAGCTTCGACTTCCAGATGAGATTTCATTAACTAACCTCCTATTCCCTTACATTTCCTATTATGTTTTTTAATTTCAAAGAATTTTAAGCGTATTTTTTTGAAATATAGTATTGTTGCCCCATTGACGCCAAGTTGTTGATAAGCCAGTATAACACAAGACCCGAAGAAAAATTTACAAAAAGAACGGTAAAAATAATCGGCAAAAACAGCATAATTTTTGCCTGACTCGGATCCCCCGGAGGCGGGCTCATTTTTTGCTGCAAGAACATAGAAGCGCCCATTATAATGGTAAGCACCGGTATTCCATAAGGCTCTGACATCATAGGAATTGAAAAGTCGAAACGAAAAAGTCTATCCGGAGCGGCAAGGTCGTCAATCCATAAAAAGAAAGGCGCATGCCTTAATTCTATCATTTGATAAAGCATGCGATACAAAGCAAAAAATATCGGTATCTGAAGTATCATAGGCAGGCAGCCTCCTGCGGGGTTTATTTTATATGTTTTATATAAATTCATAACCTCCGCATTCATCTTTTGCTTATCATGTTTGTATTTCTCTCTTATCTGCGTCATAAGAGGCTGAATTTTTTTCATTTTATTCATAGACTTATAACTTTTGCTTCCAAGAGGCCATAATACTATTTTGGTAATCAGAGTCAAAATTATAATCGCTATTCCATAGTTCGGAATTGCTCCGTATATAGCGTTTAACAGCCAACGACATGGTCTTACAATAAAATCGAACATTCCGAAATTGACCGATTTTTCCAAATTGTGTCCTACGCTTTTTAATACATCTATGTCTTTGGGACCTATAAAAAGATTATATTCAAATTTAGATACGGTATTAGGATTAATAACCGCTTGATTAACATATCTGTTTTCTATTATCTGCTCCTTTTCAAACAGCTTCATAAAACCGACGTCCGAATTTTCCGGCATAATCGAAGCCATGAAATATGTGGTTTGAAAAGCAAGCCAGTCTGTTTTTCCCTGAAAGCTATTTTCGTCCGGTATATTCTTTACTTTCACTTCGCGAAGTTTTCCGTTTATATATCCGCTTGGTCCCACAAAGCCATAAGCGCTTTTCTTCGTGGGTTTTAAGCCGTATAAAGATATAAAAAAGGAATCGTTTATAGGGTGAGACGATCTGTTTTCTATGTTTACGTCAAGTTTAATAAGATAGGAATCCGGAAAAAAAGTATAACGCTTTTTAATTGTTACGCCATTTTCGGTTGCAAACGAAAAAGTTACGGAACGGGAAGAATCATTAACTTCTATATAATCGGATTTAGCGTCCGCCGTAAATATAGCCTCGTTTAACCCTTTTAACGCGCCTGATTCAAAACCTATTATTCCGGTAGCAAGTCCCTTGCCGTTATTAATAAGATTTTTATACGGAGACTGCTCATCCGTTGTTTCTTTATAATTTTTTAATGAAAAAGTTTTAAAAAGAGAGCCTTTTTCGCTCAGTTCCGCAGAATACAAAGGAGAATCAATTTTTATAACTTTCGGTTCCCTAAACGTCGCTTTCTTATTATTTACAGACGCCTCGCTATCGAGAACTGTATTTTTGCTTTCTAACGGAAGCGGGTTGGACTGCAAGTTATTTGCGCCGGAATTTTTATCTGCGGCTTGGTTTTGATTTGAAGCGATATTTGTATTATTTGGGGTTTTATCTTCAAAAAAGTATCCCCAAACCAAAAAAATAAGAAATGATATAACTATAGCAAGCATTAAACGAGCTTGTTCCATAAAATTTACTCCCGAATAAAAAATAAGTTTATTGTCTTGGATTTTTCGACTTTTCAAAAACAGGCGGTTTTACTATTAATCGAACTCCTTACGGCACAGGATCAAAGCCGCCGCTATTAAAAGGATGACAACGGCATATTCTTTTAATAGATAAAAACGAACCTTTAATAACTCCATATTTATTTACAGCCTGAAAAGCGTATTCCGAGCATGTAGGTATAAAACGGCAGGACGTCCCTAAAAAAGGGGATATTATATATTGATAACTTCTTATTATTAATAGAAATATTTTTTTAATTATCACAAGCCGACACAACCTTTTTAAAAAGATATTCCAAAGCTGAAAAGGTCTCTTTTGTAGTCAGATAGGCGGATTTTTTTTTAACTATAACGCTAATATCAATTATCTTTTTTAATTCTCTTTTATTAAGACGAAAATATTCTCTTACCAAACGTTTCATCCTGTTTCGGACAACCGCATTTCCCACTCTTTTTGATGCGGTTATTCCTAATCGCGATTTATCTTTTTTGGATTTTAAATAAAGCGCCGTAAAATATTTATTTCCAACCCTTTTTCCCGAATAGGATAATCTTAAAAAATCCTTTCTTTTTAGCAATTTTTCGGATTTGGTAAAAAAACAAGTTGCCTCTTCAATATGTTTTATACAGCTAATCTCTTTCTGCCTTTTGCTCTACGCCTGTTAATTATCGCTCGCCCCTGTTTTGTCGACATTCTTTTTCTAAAGCCATGAGTTCTGCTTCTTTTAATATTGCTGGGCTGATACGTTCTTTTCATTATAAAACTCCTCTAAATTATTAAATAAATCTTCCTGTTTTTTGTGAAGTTCCCTATTTTTGTCATATTTAAGGTATCCCGCATAGATAATCAATGTATCAAATGATGTCAACACTAATATGCAAATATCCTTATCTAATTCTCTTTGCTCTTCTTGCCTGTTAAGCTTTTAATCTTTATACGCCAAACCCTAATTAAAGATATGTTGTTATAATCAAAATTCTGCTTTTCATTCACATAATGAAGCATTATGTTATCAAGCGCTTTAATCTTTTTATCCCTATCCTTAATCTCTTCGATTAACCCGTAGCCTATAACGCTTTTAAAATCAAAACTCCATTTGCAGGGGTTATTTTTATTCCGCGCTATCTTTACCGAATCTTCCAACTCAAAACATACAAAATTATTAGATTCAATAAAATCTATCTTACGCCCCTTTGTCGCGGAATGAAAATATATATGCTCTCCGTCATACCCAAAAGATAACGGAACAATATACGAAATATTATCCTTTGCAAATCCTATCCTGCATACTTCGGCTTTATTGATTATTATATCAATCGCTTCCCTATCCTTTATCTCTTTATCCGAACGTCTCATAAATTTTATTTCTCCGATTATCTTTTAATTAGGCAATGCTGAAAAATCTGCATTTTAAGCGTAAACGGTTTTGGCGCTACTTGAAGCATCAATAAGTTAAAGTTTAATAAAAGATATAAAAAATCAACCTGTTATTTTACGGTTTTGTTATTACTTTATCTCTTTTTATTAAAGGTTTTCTCCTATCTGCGTTTGTAGAAATGGCAAGCAAAAATAACTTATGTTAAAATAACAGAAAAAAAATTCTCTCATTCCAAGCGAAGCAAGGAATCCCTTTATTATTGTCTCCTGCCTTTATACTTTAACCTTGCGCACGAATTTAATCATTATTTATTATGATTAATATTTTTTAATAATGAGCGTTTCCTCTTAATATTTGCAAGTAAATATTAAGAGGAATATTAATTCCTTGCAAATATATTACCTTATCTTTCTTAAAATTTTTAATAGCGGAATATTTATCTTGGTATGGATATAATATCTTCTAAAATATCAGACACAGAATCAAGATATAATGAATTAGGACCGTCGCAAAGGGCTTTGCTCGGATCTTTATAAACTTCTGCAAATATTCCGTCCGCTCCCGCCGCAACCGCCGCTTTTGCCAAAATAGGCGCAAATTCTCTTTGTCCTCCGGAACTTGTCCCCGCCCCTCCGGGAAGCTGAACGCTGTGAGTAGCGTCGAAAATAATAGGAAATCCGGCGTTATCATGCATTATTTTAATGCCTCTGAAATCCACTACGAGGTTATTATAACCGAACATTGTCCCTCTTTCGGTAATTATTATTTGTTTGTTTTTACAGTCGGTCGCCTTTTCCACAACGTTTTTCATATCAAACGGGGATAAAAATTGCCCTTTTTTTATATTTATTATTTTGCCTGTTTTCGCGGCTTCCGATATTAAATCGGTTTGCCTACATAAAAAAGCCGGTATTTGCATTACATCTAATACTTCGGAGGCAGCCTCTATTTCGCTTATTCTATGTATATCGGAAAGTATAGGTATGTTTAATTCCTTTTTTAAGGCTTTAAGTATTTCCAAGCCTTTTTTTATGCCTGGTCCTCTGTAGGAATTTATTGATGTTCTATTAGCTTTATCATAAGAAGCTTTGAATATAAAAGGGATGTTGAGCCTATTTGTAATTTTTTTTAAAGAAGAGGCTATTTCATAAGCGGTTTTGTAATCTTCCAAAACGCATGGTCCGGATATAAAAAGAAGAGGGCATCCTTTTCCTATTTTTACATTTCTGCATTTAACTATATTTGTCATAATTTCCTCTTTTAAAATTCAATTACATATCTTCGTAGTTTGCCCGTTTTTAGCTTTATACAAAAAGTTTAATTCTCAAAATACTACGCTCGTTCTTGCAGTTAAAATTTTTGCATTGCATTGAGAAGGAATAAACTGTTTTGTTATTCAATGAAATTAATAATTCTTTTGCAATTAAATAATTTCTTAATGGCAGGTTATACAATTATAAAGTTTTTCTTTGTTTTGTTCGTTGAAATAATAATATGTTATATCACTTTAAACGAAGCGAGAGAGGGCTTTGCTATGCAACATTAATTTATAAGTATTTTTTCTATAAATTCTTGTATATCTCCGTCTAATACCGCCGTTATATTTCCTTTTTCATAATCGGTTCTATGATCTTTTACCATTTGATAAGGATGCATTACATATGACCTTATTTGGTTTCCCCATGCTATTTCGCTTTGATTATTGTGTATTTCTTTTTTTTTTTCGTCTAATTTACTCTCTTCAAGCTTATATAAACGGGACATTAAAACCTTTAAGGCTATTTCTCTGTTTCTGTGTTGAGATTTTTCCTGCTGGCAGCTGACTATAATTCCGGTAGGCATATGGGTTATTCTAACCGCGCTGCTTGTTTTATTAACATGTTGTCCTCCCGCTCCGCTTGCTCTAAAAACATCTACCCTTATATCGCTTTCATCTATATTTATATTTATTTCTTTGGATATTTCGGGATAAACCGCTACGGAAGCAAAGGAGGTGTGTCTTTTGCCGTTTGCATTAAAAGGAGATATTCTTACAAGTCTATGGACGCCTGTTTCAGACTTAAGGTAACCGTAAGCATATTCCCCTTTTATAGAAAATGTTACGCTTTTTATTCCCGCCTCGTCTCCATACTGAATATCTATTATATCAGAATTATTATATCCTCTTCTTTCCGCCCATCTTATATACATTCTAAATAAGATTTCAGTCCAATCCTGAGCTTCTGTTCCGCCCGCTCCTGAATTTATAGATATAATAGAATTATTTTTATCATCTTTGCCGCTCAAAATCATTTGAATGGAAAAATTTTTTATCTTTTTTTCTATTTCTTTTACTTCATTATAAGCCTCGTTATAAGAAGCCTCGTCATTTTCTTCTACGGATAATTCTAAAAGTATTTTGGCATCTTGAAATTCATTTTTTAAATTTTTAATTTTTTTTATTATTAAAGATAAATTAGCTCTTTCCTTTAGTATTTCTGTAGTATTGTCAAAGTTATTCCAAAAACTATCTTTTTTAATTATATTTTCTATCTCCGATAATCTTTTTTCTTTGCTTTTAATGTCAAAGATAGTCTTTTAATTGTTTGAATTTGATACTAATTTCTTTTATTATCCGTTTTATTTCAGTATCGGTTTCTATATTCATTTTTTATCTCCGAAAAAAATTATTCTTATTAATTGTAAGCTCTTTAATAATTATAAAATTGTTCCTTTTATATTATATATCAAGTCTATTTACTTCCAACGCATTGCTTTGAATAAATTTTCTTCTCGGGGCGACCTCGTCTCCCATAAGAAGAGAAAATGTTTCGTCCGCCTCTATAACATCTTCTATTTTAACCTGAAGTAGAGTTCTTTTTTCCGGATTCATTGTTGTTTCCCATAGTTGACTGGGATTCATTTCTCCCAGACCTTTATATCTTTGAAAGCTTAATCCTTTTTTACCTTCATCCATAACGGTATTAAATAATTCTTTTATATTTTCTACAAATTTAGTATTTTCTTTATTGTTCTTTTTATAAACTTTAAAAGGAGGTTTATTATATTTTGAAATCTTTTTGTTTAAAATAACGCATTTTTGATAATCGGTTGAATATACCAAATCCATACCTATTTTTATAATATTTATTTTATCTTCGGAAGAAGAAACCTCTATATTATAGACGTTTCTTTCTTCGTTCCAGATTATATCCTGTTTTAGAATATAACCTTTTTTTATTATAATATTTTTAAGAGATAAAACTTTATCTTTATCTTTTAAAAATTCTTTGTTTTCCAATCCCGAATTTAATAGTATCTCTATAAAATCCTGCGTTATTCCTCTTTTTTCAAACTTAAAGATAGTATCTAAATATTTTGAAAGGTCTTTTAAAAACATGTTAAGGTTATATTCGGGTAAATTTATAATTTCATCCTTATTTTCTACGACAATATTTTCGCAAACTCTGTTAAAAATGTAATTATTTAATTCTGTTTCGTCCTTTAAATATATTCCGCTTTTATTGCTTCCAATTCTAAACAAAGGAGGCTGGGCTATATATAAATATCCTTTATTTACTATATTTGGCATCTGTCTGTAAAAAAATGTAAGAAGTAAAGTTCTTATATGGGAGCCGTCAACGTCTGCATCTGTCATAATTATTATTTTATAATATTTTATTTTATCTATATTGTAGTCGTTAACTCCTATGCCTGCGCCTAATACGGTTATTATGTTTTTTATTTCTTCGCTTTTTAAAATTTTATCAAATCTTGCTTTTTCAACGTTTAGTATTTTTCCTTTAAGAGGAAGTATTGCCTGAAATTTTCTATTTCTTCCCTGTTTTGCGCTGCCTCCGGCAGAATCTCCTTCCACTAAAAAAAGTTCTCTTATTTCCGGATCTTGTATTTGACAATCAGCAAGCTTTCCGGGAAGAGAAGAATCTATAAGAGAATCTTTGCTTCTTGAAATTTCTCTTGCTCTTTTTGCCGCGTCTCTTGCTCTTGCGGCATTTATTGATTTATTTATTATTTTTTTTGCGACAGATGGATTTTCTTGTAAAAAAGAGCTTAATTTTTCAATAACAAGAGATTCTACCAATCCTTTAACGTCTGTATTGCCTAACTTTGTTTTTGTTTGTCCCTCGAATTGCGGAGATTTTAATAGGATGCTTATTACTGCCGTAAGCCCTTCTCGGACGTCGTCTCCGGTTAATTTATTTTTGAAATTTTTTAAAAGATTAAATTTCGAGGAATACTGATTTATGGCTCTTGTTATAGCGCTTTTAAATCCGCTTAAATGGGTTCCTCCTTCCATTGTATTTATATTGTTTGCAAAAGATATTATATGTTCTTTAAATGTATCGTTATATTGAATTGATACTTGTATACTTATATCTCCTTTTGCTCCGTCTATAAATATAGGTTCATGTATTGCGTTATTTCTTTTATTCAAAAATTTCACGAAAGATATTATTCCGCCGTTGTATAAGAATTCTTTTGTATCTTGTGTTCTTTCGTCCGTTATTATTATTTTTATTCCTTTATTTAAAAAAGCAAGTTCTCTTAATCTTCTTGTTAATATGTTATATTTAAAATTATCCGTGCTAAATATTTCCATATCCGGAATAAAATGTATTTTAGTTCCCTCTTTTGAAGTAATTCCTTTTATTTTTAATTCGCTTGTTTTTTTTCCTTTTTCATAAGACTGATAATATATATTTCCGTTTGTATATATTTCCACTTCCAATAATGTAGAAAGAGCGTTTACTACGGATACGCCTACTCCGTGAAGTCCTCCTGAAACTTTATATGCTTCGTTATCAAATTTACCTCCTGCATGAAGTTTTGTCATAACAACTTCCACGGCGGGTATTTTTTCTTTTGCATGCATATCTACGGGAATTCCTCTCCCGTTATCCGTAACCGATATGCTATTATCAGTATGTATAACCACTTCTATTGTATCGCAATAACCTGCTACGGCTTCGTCTATACTATTATCTACAACCTCATATACAAGGTGATGAAGTCCTTCGGAATCAACGTTTCCTATATACATAGAAGGTCTTTTTCTTACAGCTTCAAGACCTTCTAATATTTTTATACTATCGGCGTTATAATTATTTTCTTTCATATTTTTTTATTTTTTTTAGATGCTCAATTATAGTTAATATTAAATCGGATATTAAAATAATTTATTATTATATCTCCATAGGCATAATTGCCGTTTTAAAGGTTTTATCGTTTTCCCCTTCTATTAAGCACGGTTTTTCTTTACTTTTTATATATAATACTATATTTTCGTCAGTCATAAGATTCATTAAATCTATAAAAAATTTAGAGTTAAAAGCGGCTTTAAAATTTTCTCCTTTATATTCTATATCAATTTCCTCTTTTGATTCCCCTTTTTCATAATCCTCTCCTGATATTATTAATTTATCTTTATCAAAATCAAATATAACGCTTTTATAATTACCGTCCGTAGCCGATAAGATAGACATTCTTCTTAATACCATAGAAAATATATTTTTATTAATTATTATACTATTATAACCATCTTTTTTTAATATATCTTTATATTCCGGAAATTTTCCTTCCAATAATCTTATAGTTATTTTTTCATTATTCTTTTTTAATATAAAGTTGCTTCCTTTAAATCCTATTTTTATTATCATTTCGTCATTTATAAATTTTAATAATTCGGATAATCCTTTTTTAGGTATAATATAAGGCTTTTCAAAAGAAATATTTTTATTATCTTTATATATATTTTTTGATCTTGATAATCTTCCTCCGTCCGTAGAGGTCATTTCAATTATTTTATTTTCGCCCTCTTTTGTAAGATTAAAATACACCCCGTTTATATAAGCCTTTTTTTCTTCGTTAGTGGTTCCTATTAATACTGTTTGGCTTATCATTTTTCGCATGTAAAAGGAATCTATTTCAAGGTAATCAACCTGTTCTATAATTGGGTTTTCAGGAAATTCTTCTTCGTTCATGCTTACAAGATTAAATTCTATTTTTCCTTCCCCTATTTTTATATTATTATTATCTTTTGTTATTAATATTTTTTCATTCGGATATTCTTTTATTATTTCAAAAAATGTTTTGCAATTTACGGCGATTGTTCCTTTCTCTTCTATAATAGCGGGATAAATTCCTTCAAATCCGGTTTCAAGGTCGTTAGCTTTAATAGAAATAGAGTCGGACGATTCTGTTTTTATTAAAATACATGACGTTATGGAGAGGTTTATTTTTCTTCCTGTTATTCCCTGAAGATTTGATATACATTCCAAAACATCTTTTTTATTTATTATTAATTTCATCTTTATACCTCTTATAATTATTTATATTCTAAAACTAATATCTATTATAATACTATGTTAATAATTATAATATTTTGTTTAACACTTTTATTTGTTTATAAAAATTTATATTTTATTTGTTTATAAAAAGGTTTATATTTTATTTATATTTTGTTTGTTTTATAGACTTTAAAATAATAGGTTTAAAACCTGTTTATATTAGGTCGTTTTTTTAACATTATAATTAACATTATTTTATTTTTGTTCTGCAAAGCAAAAAATAAAAATATTATTGTTTGCTTTTATAGCGTAGTTATTAAGAATTTTTATATTAAATTTATAAAAAAGTATAATATTTTAAAATATATAAAAAGACAATAAAAAAAGGAACTATTTATTGTCAGTAATTTAAATATCTGTTAATCGGATATTTAAATTATAAATGCGCCAATATAAATTAGAAGGTAAAAATTGTTTTATTAATATTAAATATTTGTAGAAATAAAAAAAATATAGTTAATCGGAGTAAAAAAAAATATTTCTTTTAAGATTTTATTTTGGGTTATAACGGAGTAAATAAATATGGAAAATAAAAATTTTTCAGGAACAGATAAGTATGTTATTGATGATGAAATAGATAGAATAGTTAATATATCTATTGAGTTACAAATGCCTCTTTTACTTAAAGGGGAACCGGGAACGGGTAAAACAATGCTTGCTTATGCAATATCAAAACATCTTAATATGTCTCTTATAGTATTAAATGTTAAATCCAGTATGAAACTTATAGAGGCTCTTTATCAGTATGATACTCTTACCAGACTTAACGACAGTAGATTTAAAGATTCAAAAAGAGACGTAAGTAATATAGAAAATTATATAAAAATGGGTAAAATCGGACAGGCTTTTACAAGCGAAAAAAGAATCGTTTTATTAATAGACGAAATAGATAAAGCGGATTCCGATTTTCAAGACGATATGTTGGACGTTTTAGATCAGATGGAATTTGATATTATAGAAACGGATAAAAAAATAAGAGCAAAAAAAAGGCCTATTATAATTATAACCTCAAATGCAAAAAAGGATCTTTCGGATCCTTTTTTAGGAAGATGTAATTTCCATCATATAGCCTTTCCGGATCCTAAAATGATGAAAAAAATTATAAATGTTCATTTTCCTAATTTGGAAAAAAAACTTACCGAAGACATAATAAAAAGTTTTTATCAATTAAGGGAGTTGGAAGGAATAGAAAAAAAGCCTGCCACAAGAGAATTAATAAATTGGATAAGGGCGCTTAACGCTGATTCCGATTTTAATAAAAAAAAGTTCTTTTCAGGAGAAATTCCTTTTTTAGGAGTTTTATTTAAAAAGAGCGGAGATTACAATAGGGCTTTGAATATTCGTTCAAGAAGGCGTTTTTAAAAAGAGCGGATATATAATTTTTTTACTTTGCCTTATAAAATAAGCATTCTACCATATTAAAGATCAAGAAAAAAAAATCTCATAATAATTAATATAATTATAGGAAATTAATAAATGATAAAATATACTACTCAAATGGATGCCGCAAGAAAAGGCATAATAACAAAAGAGATGAAAATAGCGGCGAAAAAGGAGAATATAAATATAAAAAAATTAGCCTCTAAAATAGCCGAAGGAAAGGTAATAATACCTGCAAATAAGGCTCATAAATCTCTTGATCCCGAAGCTATCGGCGAATCTATGAGAACAAAAATAAACGTTAATCTCGGAATTTCAAAAGATTGCTCCGATATAGAAGCCGAAATAGAAAAGGTTAAATATGCTCTTATGCTTAAAGCCGAAGCTATAATGGATTTAAGCTGCTTTGGAAAAACAAGGGACTTTAGGCAAAAATTAGTAAAAATGTCCGGAGCTATGATAGGAACCGTTCCGATTTATGACGCCGTAGGTTTTTATGATAAAGAATTAACCGATATTACGGCGGATGAGTTTTTTAAAGTGGTTAAAACTCATGTAGAAGACGGAGTTGATTTTTTGACAATTCATGCCGGATTAACCAAAGATGTTGCGGAAAGCATAAAATTAGGGAAAAGAAGAACAGGAATAGTTTCAAGAGGGGGATCTTTATTATACAGGTGGATGGAAGCAAATAACAAAGAGAATCCTTTTTATGAATATTATGACAGACTTCTCGATATATGCGTTGAATATGACGTTACTTTAAGTTTGGGAGACGGATGCAGGCCCGGAAGCATAGACGACGCTACGGATATAACTCAAATGCACGAAATGATAAAATTGGCGGAGCTTACAAAAAGAGCGTGGGAAAAAAATGTTCAGGTAATGATAGAAGGTCCGGGACATGTTCCTCTTGATCAGATAGAAGCAAATGTTGTTTTGCAAAAATCCTTATGTTTCGGAGCTCCTTTTTATGTATTAGGTCCTATTGTAACCGATATAGCTCCGGGATACGATCATATTACAAGCGCTATAGGCGGAGCTATTGCCGCGGCAAAAGGAGCGGATTTTTTATGTTATGTAACTCCTGCGGAGCATTTAAGGCTTCCTACTTTAGAGGATATGAAAGAGGGCATTATAGCCGCAAAAATAGCGGCTCATGCCGCTGATATTGTAAAAAAAGTTTCCGGCGCAAAAGATATGGACGATACAATGTCCTCTGCAAGAGCCGCTTTAGATTGGGATAAAATGTTAAAGCTTGCAATCGATCCGGAAAAAGCAAAAAAATATAGGGAAAGCTCTATGCCGGAAGATAAAGAAACATGCACTATGTGCGGTAAAATGTGCGCCGTAAAAAATATGAATGAAGCTTTAAAAAAATAGGCTTTAAAAGAATTGCGCAACGACGCAAATTTATTTAGTCAATACTGAAAAATTTAATAAAAGGCATAAAAAACCAACCTGTTATTTATCGCTTTTTATTAAGGGGTTTCTCCTCGCTTTGCTTGTCGAAAGGACAGGCAAAAACAACTTATGTTAAAATAACAGATAAAAAAAATTAAAAGCCCGTCATTTCGAGCGAAGCGAGGAATCCCTTTATTATTGACTTATACCCTTATCCTTTAATCTTTTGTCTGAATTTAATTATTATTATTTCTTATGGTCAAATTTTTTTTAATAATCGGCGTTTTCTCTTAATATTTGCAAGAAAATATTAAAATCAATATTAATTCCTTGCAAATATATCACCTTATTTTTATTAAAATTTGTAATAATTACAATATATAACATGCTTTTTCAGTATCGACTATTGAATGTTATAGCCAAATAACGATGATAAATTTTTCCAATCAAATTATAGTAATTCGGCTATATTTGCATGACGGCGGAAAACCGGCGCAATAAAAAAATTATGCAAGCTTTTTTATTATCCTTTAATAACCGCCAAAGGTTCGAGTTTTTCTATAATCTCTAAAAGATCGGACTGATTTTTCATAACAGCGTTAATATCTTTATACGCTCCGGCGGCTTCGTCCAAATCTTTACGGGATTTTATAAAATGCAAAATACCTTTTTTATCCAGCGCTTCTATCTCTTTTTTTAAATTAAGATTTTTAATAGCCTGTTTTCTTCCGAGTCTTCTTCCCGTTCCATGAGAGCATGACGCAAAGCTTTCCGGATTATTTTTTCCTTTTACTATAAAACTATTTGCACCCTGAGATCCGGGTATTATGCCTATTTCTCCTTTTTTTGCGGAGGTAGCCCCTTTTCTATGGATAAACAAATCTTTTTTAAAATGATTTTCATAACAGGCGTAATTATGAGCTATATTAATTAAAGGCTCGCATTTTATAGCTCCGGCGACATCCGAAAAAATTTCAAGAGATTTTTCCATCATAGCTTGTCTGTTTGCAAAAGCAAAAGCTACGCAATATTCCATTTCGGCTTTATACTGCCGTCCTTTTGTGTTATTTATAGGAAGATAAGCAAGTTGTCGGTTTTTTGGAATTGGATCTGATAATTTTTCATTAAATTTTATAGCGTAACGATTATATATATCGGCTACCTGTTTTCCGAGATTGCGGCTGCCGGAATGTATCATAATCCAAATATAATTATCTTTTCCTTTTTGAAGTTCTATAAAATGATTTCCGCCTCCCAACGTTCCGAGTTGTCTTACTGCTTTTTTATACTCTTTGCATGCTATTGGATTTAATTCTTCGGATGATATCTTAGGCATTTTATCTTTATATATAGGAGTTGAATGCCATTTGAAACCCGTAGGTACGGCGGATTTTATTTTATATACTATAGTTTTAATCTGTTTTTTTTCTAAATTATCAACATCTGTTTTTACGGCGCATACTCCGCATCCGATATCTACCCCAACCGCATTTGGAATAAGAGCTTCTTTTATCGCCATCACTCCGCCTATAGGCATTCCATAGCCTTCGTGAACGTCCGGCATAATCGCTATATGTTTAAAGGCGCAAGGGTGATTTGCAAGATTTTTTGCTTGGCGCAACGCTCCTTCTTCAATCCTGTTTGTCCATAATTTTATAGGCAGTCTTTCGGTTCTAATTATTTTTTTCATATAAGGAAAATAATATAAAACAGACTATTTTATCAAGCAATAAATAGTAATGTTCATACGTTATCAAAAAACAATAGATGTTTATCGATAGCGGTTTGACATTGGCTCTGTTTCAATATATTTGCTTATAAAACGTTAAGCTGTTATATTTTTTAAATAAAAGAGAATTATATTCGGCGTTATTTTAAGCTAATATCCGAATTAAGGAATATTATAATGAAAAAAATTACTTTGACGATTATATTAATTATTACATTGGCAATATTTGCTACTCCCATATTGGGCGGTTTTATGGCGGAGCGAATCATAAAACGGGTTACAAACAATATTAACCGCGAAAATGCGAATATAGGAGCCGATATTTCCCTTGAAATTACTCGGTATGACAGAAACCTTTTTTCCTCCCAAATTGAATGGAAAATAAAATCCGGCTTTTTAAAACGGCTTTATGATATTGACGAAGTATTATTTACGGAAAATGCAAAACATGGGTTTGCCGGTATTGTATCTTCTACGAGTCTTGAAAAAAACGGTTGGTTCAAAGAATTTATAAATAACAGATTAGACGGCAAAAACCCTTTAAAGGTAAAAACCAAGTATAATTATATAGGAAATATAAAAAACATAATAACCACAGACAGCTTTATTTTAAAAGAGGGAAAAGAAATATATAATTTTATGCCCGCAAACATTTATGTTGCTTTTGATAAAAAAATAAAAAATGTTTTAATTAAAGCCGATTTTAAAGGCTTATCCGCAGCGGACAGATTAATTTTAAATGATATTTCGTTGAATTTAAAAGGTAAAAAAGCGGCGAAGTATATTTGGGAGGACAATACTGTTTTAAGCGTTAAAAAAATATATGTAAAAGATTTTAACGATTATTTTGAAATATCCGACGCAAAGCTTGATTATTCGGCAAACTTTGACAAAGCAAAAGATGTTTTATCCTTTAAAATTGGTTCCGGTTTTGAATCCGCTCTATTTGAAGCGGAGAAAAAAGAGGAAGAAGTTAAAAACGCTTCCCTTAAATTAGAGATAAACGGCGTAAATGCAAAAGGATATAATAATCTGATAAAAACCTATTATCAGAAGGTTTACGAAATCAGTAAACATCTTAAAAAAGAGGATTTTATTGAAGAACAGGCGATTTTTTTTGGGGCTCAAATGATTGAAGCTTATGAAAAACTTTTGAAAAAAGGGCTTGAATTTAAAGTTTCGGATTTAAAAGCGGAAGTAAAGGAAGGAAAAATAAAAGGAAATATTAGTTTGGCTTTAAAAAAGGATATAACCCTTGCTACGCTTTTTCCCATTATAATAAATCCTTTAACAGCGCTTGATATTATCGATCTTAAGTCGGATATTATTCTGCCTTATAAGCTTGCTATGGATGAGCAAGAGCTTCTTTATCCCATATATCCGGGTATGAATACCGGACTTTTTGTAAAAAAAGGGGATAATTTGGTTCATAATGCCGAAACAAAGGATGGAAAATTAATATTAAACGGAGAGGAATTAATCTTTTAATAATAGGGACAAAAAGCGGAGAGATAGCCCGTAGCGGCGCAAAGGCTTTTTCCATTATTAAAAAATTTTAATCACAAAAAATAACGATAAAATTTTGTCGGATAACAAATTGGTTTATTCGAGTTCAAGGCGGATACTGTTTTTTAACCGCAGGAATACATATAGTATTTCGAGGATTAAAAAACGGTATCCAACGCAGAAATCGCGCAAACTATAAAGTTATCCGGCAAAATTATTATAAAAGCCCGTCAAAAAAGTCGTTTCCTTTATTGTCCGTTATAATAAACGCCGGAAAATCTTTAACCTGTATGGAATAAACCGCTTCCATTCCAAGTTCCGGGTATTCCAAAATTTCAACCTTTGTTATACAATCTTTTCCAAGCCTTGCGGCGGGGCCTCCTATCGAGCCAAGATAAAATCCCCCGTATTTTTTACAGGATTCTATTACCTGTTTAGAACGGTTGCCTTTTGCAAGCATTACCATAGATGCCCCATGTTTTTGAAAAACAGGAACATAAGCGTCCATTCTACCGGCGGTGGTAGGTCCGAAAGAGCCGGACGCCGCTCCTTTCGGAGTTTTTGCGGGTCCCGCATAATAAACAATATAATCTTTAAAATATTTCGGCAAATCGCCGGTATCATTTAAGCGTTGCATAATTTTTGCATGAGCAATATCTCTTGCTACAATAATTTTTCCGGAAAGGCTTAAGGCTGTTCCTACCTTATGCTTTGAAAGAGTTTTTGTAAGTTCCTTCATAGAAACGTCCAAGTTTATTTGAACGGCATTGCTTTCTTCAACCGCCGCCGGAGTAAAATATTTTGCGGGATTCTTTTCTAATTTTTCCAAAAAGATTCCGTCTTTTGTAATCTTGCCTTTAATATTTCTATCCGCGCTGCAGCTTACCCCTATTCCTATAGGACATGATGCTCCGTGTCTCGGAAGTCTTATTACTCGAACGTCATGACAGAAATATTTCCCTCCGAACTGCGCTCCTATTCCCGAGTTTTTTGTAATTTCAAGCAATTTTTTTTCCAATTCTAAAACCCTAAATCCTATGGAGCCATCTCTGCTTTTTGTCGGGATATTATCAAGATATCCTGCAGACGCGAGCTTTACGGTTTTTAAATTAAATTCCGCGGACGTTCCGCCTATAACTATGGCAAGATGATAAGGCGGGCATGCGGACGTTCCTATAGACTTTATTTTTTCGGTTAAAAAATTCAATAATGTTTCGGGAGTTAAAACCGCTTTTGTTTGTTGAAAAAGAAAAGATTTATTTGCGGAGCCGCCCCCCTTGGCAATAAATAAAAATTTATATTCGTCGCTGTTTGTAGAATATATATCTATTTGAGCCGGAAGATTATTTCCGCTGTTTTTTTCTTCATATAAATCCATAGGAATATTTTGGGAATAACGCAGATTATTATCCGCGTAAGCGTTAAAAACTCCTTTGGATAGCGCTTTTTCGTCCGAACATCCGGTATATACTCTTTCCCCTTTTTTTCCCATTATAATAGCGGTTCCGGTGTCCTGACACATAGGATAAACCTTTTTCGCGGATATAACCGCATTTTTAAGCATTTCTACGGCTACATATTTATCGTTTGCAGAGCTTTGATCATCTTTAATAATTGCCCCGACCTGCTTTAAATGCTTTTCCCTTAAATAATGGGATACGTCCGTAAAAGCCTCCTTTGCAATAAGGGTTAAGGCTTCCGGAGCTATTTTTAAGATTTTTTTCCCTTCGAATTCGGATAAGCTTATATATTCTTTTGTAAGCAGCTTATATTCGGTTAAGTCCTTTTTAATCTTTAACATTTCCGTATAATTAAAATCGTTCATTACATTTTACTCCTTTAAAATTTTTCGACTTTTTTATCTGATTATATCAAAAGTTTTTTCTCGCTTACGCTGTTTGTAAATAGAAGCGATAAGTATAAAATCGGTTTTTTGTATATAAAATCGTATAAAATTTCTTTATAAATAGAATTTGTCTGAAAAAATAAACTCTTTCTATACGAATAAAAATATGTTATCAAGAAGGGTTAAACAATAATCGCAACAAAAAACAAAATTAAAAAGAGGCAAAAAAAATTAATATTATTAATAAAATAGAAGAAATGCAAAAATTTTCGGCACAGATTAAAAAATCAGGCAAAACAATCGCTTTGGTTCCTACTATGGGGTATCTGCACGAAGGGCACATTTCTTTGGTAAGAATAGCGCAAAAGGTTTGCGACGCGACTATAGTTAGCATATTTGTAAATCCCGCTCAATTCGGACCTTCCGAAGACCTTAATTCCTATCCGAGAGATTTAGAGAAAGACTGCGCTTTATTAAAAAAAGAAGGGGTTGAAACGATTTTTACTCCGACGCCAAAAGAGTTATATCCTGCCGGGTATCAAACCTATGTTAACGCTTTACATTTATCCGAACATCTTTGCGGCATTTCAAGACCGGCTCTTTTTAAGGGAGTAACAACAGTTTTAACAAAACTATTCAATATAGTAAGTCCGAATAAAGCGGTTTTCGGCAAAAAGGATTTTCAGCAGTTTGTTATAGTTTGTCAAATGATAAAAGACCTTAATTTTAATATTGAAATTATAGGGGCGCCGATTGTTCGGGAAGCGGACGGACTTGCTATGAGTTCCAGAAATGCTTATCTTAAAAAAAATCAAAGAAAACCGGCTTTAAGCCTTTATAAAGCGCTTAAACAATCGGAACAACTTGTTAAAAAAGGGGAAAAGCGAGCCGAAACAATTATAGGAGCGGCTTTAAAATTAATAAATTCTTTTGACGAAACGTTAATAGATTATATATCAATATGCAATCTTGAAACTTTTGAAGAGGTTAAAATAATAGATTGTCCGGTTTTAATGGCTCTTGCGGTTAAAGTCGGCAAGACAAGATTAATTGATAATATAATCCTATCGCCGTAATCAATCCAGTTTAACATCAGGCATTATGACTTTTCAATTAAAAAAGGAGACTTGTTTTATGAATAAAAAAAGATATCTGTTTACTTCGGAATCCGTAACGGAAGGACATCCGGACAAAGTTGCAGACTTAATATCCGATTCTATATTAGACGCTATTATAGCGCAGGACAAAGAATGTCGAGTGGCATGCGAAACGCTTGTAACCACCGGACTCGCATTTATATCAGGGGAAATAACTACTGATTGTTATGTGGATATGACGCAAATAGCGAGAGATACGATAAAAGATATAGGATATAATTCGTCGGATATGGGTTTTGATTATCGAACATGTTCGGTTATTACAAGCATAGGCAGGCAATCGCCGGACATAGCTCGGGGAGTTGACGTGGGAAAAGGGCGTTTTAAAGAACAGGGAGCCGGAGATCAGGGAATTATGTTCGGCTTTGCGACGGACGAAACCGAAAGCTTTATGCCAATGCCTATAAGCTACGCCCATTCTTTATGCAAAAGACTTGCGGCGGTTAGAAAAGATAAAACCCTTGATTTTTTAAGACCGGATGGCAAATCTCAGGTAACCGTAAGATATGAGAACGGAATGCCCATGCACGTAGATGCCGTAGTAATAGCCGCTCAGCATAACGAGGAGGTAACTTCCGATCGGTTGGAAGAGGCTATCATGGAAGAGGTTATAAAAAAGGTTATTCCGCAACGGATGATTAAAAAAGAGACCAAGTATTTTATAAATACTACGGGACAATTTATAATAGGCGGACCTATGGGAGACTGCGGGCTTACGGGACGCAAAATTATAGTTGATACTTACGGAGGCAAAGGCAGCCATGGCGGAGGATGTTTTTCCGGAAAAGACCCTTCCAAAGTGGACAGATCTGGCTCTTACATGGGCAGGCATATAGCTAAAAATATAGTAGCTTCCGGAGCCGCTAAAAAATGCGAAGTTCAGATAGCGTATGCCATAGGAGTAGCCGAACCCGTATCGGTTTTAATAGACCTTATGGGAACAGGAGTAGTTTCGGACGAGCGTATGGCGGAAATTGTAAGCGAAGTTTTTGATTTAAGACCCGCTGCTATTATAGAATACCTTGATCTTTTACGACCTATTTATAAAAAGACAGCGGCTTACGGGCACTTCGGGAAAAACGAGCCGGATTTTACGTGGGAAAAAACCAATAAGGCGGACATTATAAGAGAAAAAGCGGGGTTATAATAAAAAAAGGATTGCGCAATTTATTATTACGTCTGCTTTTGGAGAGTTTTATAAATGAAAAAATATTATTCAAGAGCAATAAAGAGGAGATAAACATATTATGAGTTTTCTACGGTTAGACGCTTCGCTTCCATTTAAAGTTGCGGATATTAATTTGGCGGAGCTTGGAATAAAAGAAATGGCGTTATCCGAAAAAGAAATGCCTGGGCTTATGGCTATACGAGAAAAATATGGTTCCCAAAAGCCTTTAAAAGGACTTAAAATTACCGGAAGCCTTCATATGACAATACAAACCGCTATGCTTATAGACACGTTAAAAGAGCTTGGCGCGGATATAAGATGGGCAAGCTGCAACATATTTTCCACTCAAGATCATGCCGCCGCCGCAATAGCAAAAAAAGGCTCGGCTGCTGTTTTTGCTTGGAAAGGGGAAAGCCTTGAAGAATATTGGCTTTGCGCTCATCAAGCGTTAATCTGGCCCGATAATACCGGACCGGATTTAATAGTGGACGACGGAGGAGACGCCACATTATTTATTCATTACGGAGTAGATATAGAAAAAAATCCGTCTTTGCTTGATAAAGAGTATGATAGCGAAGACATGAAATGTCTTATAGAGCGTCTTAAAGATATTTACCAAAAAGACCCGAAGTTCTGGACAAACATAGCTTCCAAAGTAAAAGGAGTTTCCGAAGAAACAACTACGGGGGTTCATAGACTCTATCAACTCGCTTCGCAAAACAATCTTCTTTTTCCGGCTATAAACGTAAACGATTCCGTTACAAAATCAAAATTCGACAACCTTTACGGATGCAGAGAATCTTTGGCGGACGGCATCAAAAGAGCTACGGATATAATGATTGCAGGCAAAGTCGTAGTCGTTTGCGGCTATGGAGACGTAGGCAAAGGATGTGCGGAGTCTATGCGCGGTTTCGGAGCGAGAGTATTAGTTACGGAAATAGATCCCATATGCGCTTTGCAGGCTTTAATGCAGGGCTATGAGGTTACTACTATGGATAAAGCGTCAAAAATAGGGGATATATTTGTAAGCTCCACAGGATGCTGCGACGTTATAACAGGCAGACATATGGAGATGATAAAGGACGAGGCTATAATATGCAATATAGGTCATTTTGACAGCGAAATAGAGATGTCCTACCTCGAAAACAATAAAGACTGGATAAAAGAAAACATAAAGCCGCAAGTTGACAGATGGCGTTTTAAATCCGGCAAATCGTTAATAGTTCTTGCGGAAGGAAGACTTGTAAATTTAGGATGCGCTACGGGACATCCCAGCTTTGTAATGAGTTCCAGCTTTACAAATCAGTGTTTGGCTCAGATAAAGCTTGCCTCCGAAAAATTGGAAAAACAGGTTTATCTTCTTGATAAAAAGTCAGACGAAGAGGTTGCGCGTTTACATTTGAAACGATTTGATGCGGATCTTGAAAAGCTTACGCAAAAACAGGCGGATTATCTTGGAGTTGCCGTTGTCGGCCCCTTTAAACCGGATTTTTACAGATATTAAATAGTCAATACTTAAAAAGTTAGTAAAAAGCATAAAAAATGAGCTATTCAGTTAATTAGTCAATGCTGAAAAAATTACATTTTAAGAGTAAACGTTTTTGCCGATATCTATTATTTATCGCTTTTTATTAAGGGATTTCTCCTCGCTTTACTCGTCGAAATAACAAACAAAAATAACTTATGTTAAAATAACAGAAAGTAATCTTGGACTGTTATTTCGACCGAAGGGGGTGGACTTCCCCCAAAAGAGTAGACAAAGTTAATGAGTATATAATAAGATAGAAAAAAAGGGGGGGGGAAGATGTCAAATAGGAAATATACAGAAGAATTTAAGGAAGAGGCGATTCGTTTAATGCAAGTAAGAGATGAAAGCGTTAGCGCTATATAAATGGAATAAGAGAAGTAATATGGGAGTTATAGAAGGAAATAAGGAGGGATTAATAAAAGAGAATACGCGATTAATAAAGGCTTTAAAGTTAGCGGAGGAGGAAGGAGACATATTAAAAAAAGCGGCGGCGTATTTTGCAAAGCAGTTCCAATAAAATACGCCTTTGTGTTTGGACATAAACAAGAGTTTCGAGTTATAGTTATGTGCCGCGTATTGCAAATAAGCCGTTCAGGCTATTGTCAAGAAGTCTAAACCTAATCGAGCTATTGAGAATGATTAATATAAGAGTTTTTTTTAAAGAAAGCCAAGGGACGTATGGCAGCCCTCGAATACATAAAGAGATGCAAGAAGCCGGTTTTAAAATTGGTTTAAATCACGCGGCAGGAATAATGAGAAAAGCAGGTTTAAAAGCCGACCGTATTTATAAAAAACAATATAAACGAAATATTAAGGAAAACGAAGCCGCTCATAGTATAATAAATCAAGATTTTAGTTCTGATGCTCCAAGTCAGAAATGGGTAACGGATATA
>JAFDMD010000027.1 GCA_019306185.1 Deltaproteobacteria bacterium | reverse complement strand
TATCCCTAAACTTCGACCATTTCTCATTATTGAGCATTAGTCGAACCATCGCAATCTCGTTATTATTTTTATATGTAAAAAAAAATAATTTACAAGATTGCGATGGTATTTCAAGCTGTTATTCCGAAAATGTCAATAGACCCTAAAGATTGACCCATAAAAATAAACTTTGTATCTTGATCAATCGCAATATTTTTAAATAAAACTATAAAAGCGAAAAATAACCGAAACAGGATTATAAATATAATGAAACAAATAAATTTAAAAGCATTATCCGTATTAGACGGTAGGTACGCAAAACTTGTAGAGGACTTCCAAGATATTTTTTCGGAATACGGGCTAATAAAAGAAAGAGTGTTTGTAGAGATAAGCTGGCTTCAATTTATTATTAAGGATTTGAAGCTTGTAGATTTTGAAATTTCGGATTCGGATATAAAAAATATAAAAAAAATTTCGGAGGATTTTGATATAAAAGCCGCCGAACGCGTTAAAACAATAGAAGCGGAAACAAATCATGACGTAAAGGCGGTTGAATATTATATAAAGGAGCGTCTTCAAGCCGCGGGGCTTGTAAAGCTTAAAGAATGGGTACATTTCGGATGCACATCCGAAGATATAAATAACGCTTCTTATGCAATAATGATAAAAAAAGGGAAAGATATTGGAAAAAAACATCTAAAAAACCTTCTTTTAAGATTAGAAGAGCTTGCCGAACGTTATCAAAGCGTCTCCATGCTTTCAAGAACGCACGGACAGCCCGCAAGCCCTACTACCATAGGCAAAGAATTTATTAATTTTGCATTTAAAATAAAAAAAGAATTAAAAATTCTATATAACATAAAATCAAACGCTAAATTTAACGGCGCTTCCGGCAATTATAACGCTCATAATTTTGTATTTCCGAATATAGATTGGATAAAAGCTTCCGAAAAATTTATATCCGAATATCTTGACGTAAAACCGGCTTTTTATACAACCCAAATTAACTGCTACAACTACATATCCGAAACCCTTCATTCCATTACAAGAGCGGCTTCGATAATAATAGATATTGATAGGGATATGTGGGGGTATATATCTTTCGGATATTTTAAACAAAAGATTGTTAAAAAAGAGACGGGGTCATCTACAATGCCTCATAAGGTAAATCCGATAGATTTTGAAAATAGCGAAGGAAACATGGGAATCTGCATATCCATTGCGGAACATCTGGCGATAAAACTGCTAAACTCCCGTTTTCAAAGAGATTTAACCGATAGCGCGGCTTTAAGAAATATAGGCGCAATATTCGGTTATTTTATAATAGGAATAAAAAGCGTATTAAAAGGACTTAATAAAATTGAAGTAAATAGCAAAATAATAGAGGATGACCTTAATAATAATATGGAGCTTTTGGCGGAACCAATTCAAACCGCCATGAGAGTATTTAACGAAGAGTCTCCTTACGAAAGGTTAAAAGAGATTACAAGAGGCAAAAAAATTACAAAACAGGAGCTTGATTCTTTTATAGATACGCTTGAAAAAACGCCCGAAGAGTTCAAAGAAAAACTTAAAGCCTTAACCCCCGCTTCATATACGGGGCTTGCGTCGGGGCTTATTGATAAATATTTTGAAGATAAAAAAATCAGACAATAAAGTAAATATAAAGAGTAGATTATTAAATGGAAAACCTATCTATAGATATTATAAAGTTACTTAGATATCTTATACCCGGATTTATAGCAGCTTCAATATTTTACAGCTTAACGCCTTTTCCAAAACAATCTCCATTTGAAAGAACCGTGCAGGCTCTTGTTTTTACCATATTTATTCAGGCTTTGGTTTATGGCGTTAAAAGTATATTGATTTTTATAGGATATAAATACGCTTTATTAAAATGGGATGCAAATTCCGAATTAATTTGGTCTATAATTATCGCAATTTTATTAGGCTTAACCTTTTCTTATTTGATTAATAATGACAAAATTCATGAAAAATTACGGAACTGGAATATTACAAAAGAAACTTCATACTTTTCAGAATGGTATAGCTCTTTTTCCAATAAAGAGAATGTAACCTATATTGTTCTTCATTTTGAAAACGGAAGGCGTCTTTATGGATGGCCAAAAGAATTTCCGTCTGCTCCTGAAAAGGGGCATTTTATTATTGAAGAAGCTTCATGGCTTGATGATGATAATAATGAAATTAAAATTACAGGCGTAAAATCAGTACTTATTGACGTTAAAAAAATTAATCTAATTGAGTTTATGGAGAAACATAAGGAAAACTAAAATGAGTAAAAAAATATCAAGTAAAATGACAAGCGTAAAGGATGGACGCAATCAGTCTCCTCCCGTTGATTCAAACCAAAGAAGAAGAGGGGTTAATCCTCCGCCTCCCCTGCGGAGCCAAAAACCGGAACCGCCGCCCACCCCGCCTCGTCCGAAAAAATAATCTATTATAACGGTTCGTTAAATACGGCGGAGGCATTGTAATACAACGTCTCCGTTTTACAACCTCCTATCTTCGCATCTTAATTATAAATAGAGGATAACAATTAAAAAACAAAATCAGAATCTATTTGTTTTCGATATAGACGGAACCATACGCGAAACTAACGGCATTGTAAGCTCGCGTATGAAAACAGCATTAAAAAAAATAATGAAAAATTATCGTCTATCCTTTGCGTCCGGCAAATCCGCGGAATATATAACCGGTTTTTGCCGCGCTCTTAAATTGCAAGACGCCGTAATAATAGCGGAAAACGGAGCCATAATCAGATTAAACGCTCATTTCCCCTTCCGAGAATATTACAAATATACAAAATCTAAAAAGCAACAAAATCTGTTTTTAAGAATAAAAGAGGATTTTATTGCAGAATACAAAAATAAAATAAAATTTCAGCGCAACCATATTAATCTTACAATATTTCCTCATAATCTTAAAAATATTTCAGCGCTCCATAAAAAAGCAAAAACTTATATTCGGCATAAGGAGATAAAAATATACTTTCATTTTGACTGCGTAGAGTTTATTCCAGCGCAAATTAATAAAGGCAAATCTCTTGAAAAAATAATAAAACTTTTTAGTATAAAAAAAGAGAATGTTTACGCTTTTGGAAACGGGGAAAATGATATTCCCTTATTTGAAAAAGCCGGCAATAGAATTAGCGTAGGCGGACTTAAAACAGACCTTAAAATTAAAAAAAAACTTGCTTCCATAGAAGAATTGGAAGAATATCTTGAAATTATTCTTGATTTATAGTTTTGTATAAAAACGCCTACGGGGCTTAAACGGAAACAATAAAGGGATTTCTCGCTTTGCTATAGATGAGGGCGTTATGTTATTCTCATATTAACAGGGCGCATTGAAAAAAAATTTTATAATTAAAATATAAACGGAATTATTGACCGGAGAAAAAAATGTATCTTGTAAGCGCGGAACAAATGCGGTTAATAGATAAGGTTACAATAGAAAAATTCGGAATACCCGGAAGAGTTCTTATGGAAAATGCCGGAAGAGAAGCGGTAAGAATATTTGAAAAAACCTTTGAAAAAAGTTTAAATAAAAAAATTGCCGTAGCCGCATGCTCCGGAAATAACGGAGGAGACGGCTTTGTTATCGCCCGCTATCTTTTTTCTTACGGCTATAACATTACCCTGTTTTTATTTTCGGATCCAAAAAAAATAAAAGGGGAGGCAAAAGATAATTTTAAGCTTCTTCAATCATTAAATATGCCGATCATGATTACGGATACTCCGGAAAAATTTAATAATTATAAAAAAATAATGGATACCGCGGATATATGGATTGACGCAATGCTTGGAACAGGGCTTAAATATCGGGTAAAGGAACATATTAAAAATATCATAGAATATATAAACAGTCTTAAAAAACCGATTTTTGCCATAGACATGCCGTCCGGTTTAAACTCGGACGCCGGTTTGCCGAACGGGGCATCTATCAAAGCAGATTATACCGTCGCTTTTGGATTGGCAAAAACCGGACAAAAACTTTATCCCGGAGCAAAATATACCGGAAAACTTAAGGTTGCGGATATAGGAATTCCGCCTCATGTAATAAAAGAAGCTTCCCTTAAAACAAGGCTTATAACGCAGGATTATATAAAATCGAAATTTTTACAAAAAGAGCCGGACGCCCATAAAGGAGACTGCGGGCATCTTTTTATAATAGCCGGTTCCAAAGGCAAAACCGGAGCCTCGATACTTACTGCAAAAGCCGCGTCAAGAAGCGGCGCAGGGCTTGTTACAATGGCGGTTCCGGAAAGCGTAAACCGAACAATAGAGTCCTGCGTAACCGAAGCTATGACATGCCCTTTGCCGGAAACTTCAAAAAAAATTATAAAGCCCGAGGCATTTAATATAATAAAAAAATTTTTTAAAGATAAAAATTGTATAGCGGCAGGTCCGGGGCTTGGGACCGAAAATAATGTAAAAAAGCTTATATACAAATTAATAGAGGAAGCCGAAGTTCCTATGGTAATTGACGCGGACGCTTTAAACGCCGTATCCGAAAATCCGGAAATATTAAAAAAGGCAAAAGCGCCTCTTATACTTACTCCGCATCCGAAAGAGATGGCAAGACTTATAAAAAAAAACGTAAAATATGTTTGCGAAAAAAAAATAGATACGGCAAAAAATTTTGCGGAAAAATATAACGTAATATTAATATTAAAAGGAGCCGGAACCGTAATAGCTATGCCGGACGGTTCCGTATTTATAAACTCTACCGGAAATCAAGGAATGGCTTCGGGCGGAACCGGAGACGTTTTAACCGGAATAATAGCGGGATTTCTTTCTCAAGGATACGCTCCCGCTATAAGCGCAATTATCGGAGTATATATGCATGGAGCGGCGGGAGACGCCGCAGCCGACAAAAAAGGCTTTGCCGGACTTATAGCTTCGGACATTATAGACGCCCTTCCTTATGAAATAAAAAAATATGAAATTCGACAAACGTTTGATATGCGATTAAAATAACTATGATTAAACGGAAATATCCGTTTAATCCAACGCCGAAATCAAGCAAAATATTTATTTTCGGCAGGATGCCGATATAAAAATATGAATTGCTTAATTGAATCCGAAAGTATTGAAAAAACCCGCTTAATAGGAGAATTCGTAGGCGATAAAATAGCCGCGGGCTCGATAATATGTTTATACGGAGAGCTTGGAAGCGGTAAAACCGCTTTTGTTCAAGGGGTGGGAAAAGGGCTTTTAATACCTAAAAAATACTATATAACAAGCCCTACATATAACCTTATAAACGAATATCCGGGCAAAACAAATCTTTTTCATATTGACTTGTATAGAATAGAGGATAAAAACGATCTTGAAAATATAGGCTTTTATGAAGTATTGGAGCAAAACGGCATAACGGCTATAGAATGGGCGGAAAGACTCGGAGAAAAATTTTTCTCCGATTATCTTGAAGTGAAATTTAAAATAATTTCAGATAATTTACGAATTATTAGTTTTACGGGGCATGGAAAAAATGGCATTAATTGTTCAGAAATACGGCGGCGCTTCGGTCGCTAATCTCGAAAGAATAAAGAGCGTAGCGCATAGAGCGGCAAAAGCATTCGATTCGGGAAACGACGTTGTCGTAGCGTTATCCGCAATGGCGGGAGAAACGGACAGGCTTATTGAGCTTGCAAATCGAATATCCCCTTTGCCAAGCAAAAGGGAGCTAGACGTTTTGCTTGCGACGGGCGAGCAGACTACAGTGGCGCTTCTTGCTATGACATTAGAAAGCATCGGATATCCTGCAGTTTCTCTTTTGGGTTATCAGATAAAAATCAGAACGGACAGTTCTTACGGAAGCGCCAGAATTGCGGATATAGATTCCGATAATATAAAAAAAAATTTAGCGCAAAAAAAAATAGTTGTTATAGCCGGTTTTCAGGGATGCGATAGTAACGAAAACATCACTACGTTGGGACGAGGAGGCTCGGATACGTCCGCGGTAGCGGTTGCGGCGGCAATAAAAGCGGATAAATGCGAAATATATACGGACGTTGAAGGCGTATTTACCGCAGACCCTAATATATGTTCCAAAGCAAAAAAACTAAAAGAAATATCTTATGAAGAGATGCTTGAAATGGCAAGCATAGGGGCAAAAGTGCTTCAAACAAGATCAGTAGAGTTTGCAAAAAAATATAACGTCGCATTACATGTTCGATCGTCTTTTAACAATAAGGAGGGAACAATGGTTTTAGAAGAGAATCTAATTACCGAAAAAATGGCGGTATCCGGCATAACATCCGGCAAAAACGAGGCGTTAATCACCATTAAAAAGGTTCCCGATACGCCGGGAATAGCGGCTAAAATATTCGAACCTATAGCCGAAGCTAAAATTGTGGTAGATATGATTGTGCAAAACTCCCTTAAAGATCAGCAAACGGATATGAGCTTTACGGTTCCTATATCCGATTTTAAACAAGCTTTTGATATATCCGAAAAAACGGCAAAAGAAATAGGCGCTCAAGAGGTTGTGGGGGATAAAAACATTGCCAGAGTTTCGGTTACCGGCATAGGAATAAAAAACCATTCCGAAGTAGCCCCTATAATGTTTTCGACGCTTGCGCAAGAGAATATAAATATAATAATAGTATCCACCTCCGAAATAAGAATCTCCTGCTTAATAGAGGCAAAATACGCGGAACTTGCCGTACGTTCTTTGCATACCGCTTTTAATCTTGACGACGACAAATCGAACAATGTCTCCTTATATTACGGAGGCGGAAAAAAATAAAAAACCGAATAATATATGAGAAAAACCTTATTATTATAAACGGCAAAAAGTATGATTATAAAAAAGACGATGAAACAATTCGGGGATTTCTCGCTTTGCCCGAAATAACGAAATTTTTTTTTGTCTGTTATTTTAACATAAGTTATTTTTGCTTGTCTTGTTGATGAGCGCCGCGAGAAGAAATCCCTTAATAAAAAACGATAAAGTAATAACAAAGCGATAAACAGCAGATATTTGGAAAACCGTTTACGCTTAAAATACAGCTTTTTCAGCATCGAATAATTAAATTATAAACAGAGGAAACAATGAAAGAAAAATATATAATAACAATAGATAAAAAAACAAAAAACCTAACTATCAAAGAAACAGGAGAGCTTAGCAAGGAGGAGTTTTTTACCCTTAATGTAAACGAATATCCTGATATTATTAAAAATATTGACCAAGGAAAAGAGGCGTTGATAGAAGCTTTAAGAAACCCAAAATTTTTTCCGCCCTACGAAACCGCCGCCGCAATAGCCGACACAATAATACATATGTCTACGGAAAATAAAAATTCCGAAGAAATACTTGTTAACGGTAAAGATTACGTGCAAGAAAACGAAGAAGAGGAGCAAGACGAGGAAAAAGCGACAATCAAGGTTATAGAAGAAGAGGGCGAATTTATAAACATAATAGACGAGGCGGCGGATACAGAGAATGTAGACGAAAACGTAAATATAGACGACCTTCTCCAAGACGGAGACAATCTAAACGTATCCGCCGGAATAAAAATAGTCGAAGATGAGGTCGAAAAACCCGGCTCGGCGGAAGACGATATATAAATCTCCATATTTTAATTATCAATATATAAAAAATGTCGGACAAAAATATTAAAAAGAAAACGGAGCTTTTGGCGCCTGCCGGAGATTTTGAAAAGCTTGAAATAGCGACTAACTACGGAGCGGACGCCGTATATATCGGAGGAAAAAATTTTTCTTTAAGAAACTTTTCCAAAAATTTCGCTATAGAAGAAATAGATAAAGCAGTTAAATTTGCGCGTAAAAAAAATGTAAAAACATATGTCGCCTGCAATATATACCCAAGAAACTCCGAACAAAAAGAGATAGAAAAACATCTTAAAGATTTGAATGAAATAAAACCGGACGCGCTTATAATAGCGGATGCGGGCATACTATCTACGGCGTTGGAATTAGCTCCGAACATTCCGCTTCATCTTTCCACTCAGGCAAACTCCACCAACTATAAAAGCGCGCTGTTTTGGAAAAAAATCGGGGTAATCAGAGTGAATACGGCAAGAGAGCTTTCTATAGCCGAAATAAAAGAAATAGCCGAAAAATCTCAAATGCAGATAGAAGCCTTTGTTCATGGCTCAATGTGCATATCCTATTCCGGCAGATGTCTTTTAAGCTCTTTTTTATCCCAAAGAGACGCTAATCGAGGCGAATGCGCCCATCCATGCAGATGGAAATATTATCTTACCGAAGAGCTGCGCCCGCAAGAGGTAATGAAAATTTACGAAGATAAACGAGGCTCATATATATTCAATTCAAAGGATCTTTGCATGATAGATCATATACCGGAAATGATAAACGCCGGCGTAAATTCTTTAAAAATAGAAGGCAGAATGAAAGGGATACATTATCTTGCAACGGTTGTTAATACATACAAAAGCGCTTTAAACGAATACTATAACGATCCTTTAAACTACAAAGCGCAAAACTGGCATAAAAAAGAGCTTGCCTCCATAAACGCCAGAGGATACTGCACAGGCTTTTATTTCGGAGACCCTGAACAGAATTACTTTAAAACCTCTTTTAAGGATGATAAAATTTTTGCGGGCAAGGTTATAAAAGAATCGGAAAAAGATAATATAACAAAATTATATTTAACAAAAATAGAAGCCCGCAATAAAATAGAAAAAGGGGATAAAATAGAAATACTTAAAAAATTAGCTCCTCCGTTGCAGGATACGGTTAAGGCGATCTATGACAAAGATATGACGGAAACGGCTTGCGCCCAGCCGAATCAAATCGCTTTTATACTGACAAAAACAGAAGCTTGTGAGAATGATTTAATTAGGAAGTATAAATAGTCGATACTGAAAAAGTATAATACATATTGTAATTATTATAAATTCTAAAAAAGATAATATATTTTCAAGGAGTTAATATTGATTTTAATATTTTCTTGCAAATATTAAGAGGAAAAGCCCATTATTAAAAAAAATTTAATCATAAAAAATAATGATTAAATTCGTACAGAAGGTTAAAAGATAAAGGCAGAAGTCAATAATAAAGGGCTTCATCCCTTCGCTATAGATTACAGTCTTTTAATAAAGAGATTTCTCCCTTCGGTTGGAAATGACAGGGGAAATTTAACATAAGTTATTTTTGCTTGTCATTTCGACGAGCAAAGCGAGGAGAAATCCCTTTATTAAATTATAAACAGAGGAGATAATAAAAAATGACCCTGATAGACGCCGTTATACTCGGAATAATTCAAGGCTTAACCGAATTTTTGCCTATAAGCAGCTCCGGCCATCTTGTAATATTTCAAAACCTTTTACAAACCGCGGGAGACTTGGATTTTGTATTTGATACGGCGCTTCATCTCGGAACTCTTCTATCTATCATCATATTTTTTATGCCCAAAATACGCAGCCTTATAAAAAGTTTTTTTAAACTTATAAGATTAATTTTTAAGCGGAAACTTTCCGAGGCCTTAAAGGAACCAGATATAAAAATTCTTGTTTTAATTATTGCGGCATCGGTTCCGACCGCTATTATAGGGCTTTTATTAGGCGGCATTATTCAAAGCCTGCTCGGCTCTGCAAAAATAACCGGAATAATGTTAATAATAACCGGAATTATATTATGGCTTACAAAATATGCTAAAAACGATAAATTCGGCATTGAAAAATTCTCTTTTAAAAAAGGGTTTTTAATAGGAATAGCACAAGGGTTTTCGGTTATTCCCGGCATTTCAAGATCCGGTTCCACAATATCCGCCGGGCTTTTTTTGGGAATAAAACCGGAGGTATGCGCGGAATTCTCCTTTTTGTTATCAATACCGGCAATACTGGGAGCCCAAATAATAAGCTTCGCAAATTTCAGCTGCCAAGCGATCCCTTTTAAGATAATTGCGGCGGGCGTTTTCGCCGCTTTTGCATCCGGATATATCGCCCTTATTCTTCTTATGAAAACAGTTAAAAAAGGAAAATTTTACTATTTTGCTCCTTACTGCTGGGTTATAGGAATATTGGCTTTTTTAAAATTCTAAACGCCGCTCATAATTTTTTATTCTATCCGTTTAAATTTAATTGAAATAGTATAATAGATAAGGCAGGCAAAAAGCGGGGCAAACAAACTCGGATACTGACACATTGAATTATCGGATAATTAACCGAACGGCTCATTAAAAAATTTTATAAATGCCCAAAGGATAAGATCAGAAGGCAATAATTAAGGGATTTCTCCTCGCTTCGCTCGTTCGAAATGACAAACAAAAACAACGCTCGGCAAGAGACGGAAAAAAATTACTTTTTATTATTTTGATAAATTTTATTTTTGCCTGTCATTTCGCCCCTAATGGGAGAAATTTCTTAATAAAAAGCGATAAATTAATAAAAAGCGATAAATAACAGGTTGATTTTTTATATCTTTTATTAAACTTTAACTTGTCAATACTTCAGGTATTAGCAAAGTCATTTACGCTTAAAATGCAAGTTTTTTCAGCATCGACTAAAATAATAATACTCAAATGTTAATTTTGCTTGACTGTTTTTAATCCATTATGTAATTTCCATAAAAAAATATTTTATTTTGTTTGAATTCAAGACGGATTAAAATTTTTATTCAACGCCGAAATCAAGCAAAAAAAGGCTTTTTTACTGCGGAAATTTTGTAATTAAGAACAGTTTTTTAAAATGCTGGGGGATCGTCTAACGGTAGGACGACGGGTTCTGGTCCCGTTAGTCCAGGTTCGAATCCTGGTCCCTCAGCCATTTTTAACTTTTAAAGAACTTTTTTACTTCTCTATAAAAATCTAACTTTGGCTTCTCTATTTTTAAATTGATAATATTCTCAAAACGCTTTTTGTCTTTCTTACTCATATTCAATATAGAGATTAATCCCCATAATTTTAACTTCTCTATCAGATTAATAATGTCAAACTCGCTTAAATCACAATTTTCTATCAACCCTTCAAGATAAGCCCATGTGATGTTTTTTAAAGGGTATGATATCAATTCAAATTGTAAATATCTGTTAAAACAAACTTTATCTAATATAACTAACTCGAAAGAATTTGAAATATAGGCAAGTGTAGCATTTTCAATATTAATTTTTTTGCCGCAGTTACTACACCCAAGCATATGGTTCAATTCTTTCAGGATATTGCTTCATATACTCTATCCATGCTTCTTTAAAGCTTTCAATCGCTGCAGAACAAGCCGTTAAAGAATTAAGATAAGCTTTTATTTCCTCATAATGTGTTTTATTTTGAGGAAAATTTTTATCTGCATATATCTCCCTTGCTACATCTCCGATTCGACCTGGTCTCTCAATATGCGAAAGCGCTCATTGATAAAAGTTCGCGCCGGCATCATTAGTTCTACTTTTATTTATAAGGATTTCACGGTTTTTTTAAGTATTTTAAACGATAATTCATCTAATAATTTTAGACTTGACTTAGGAACTACCAGTATTACATCGCCGCTAACCTTACAACCGCCTACGTCTGTTTTTGGACCTAAATTTATATCTGACATAGAAACAGCCCTGTTTAACTCTTCGCCTTTGAGTTTGTGATGTTTTTTTATTCGCTTTTTTTCTACGGCAATAAGTTTTTTATAAAGTTTTTCGCCAATGTAAGTTCTGTTATGTAGCGAATCTTTGTTATCAGAAGGTACTTTGCCATATTTTAGCATCCATTCATAAAGAGACACAAAAACTGATTTTTTATAATTGATAACATCAAACCATTGGTTTGGCAAAATAACGGTCTGGACATCAGGAACTTCTTTAATTATTAATTTAGGGGGGCATTTCTGCATTGTTTTGTTGTATTCCTTATAAACATAAATTCTTTTATCAACTTTTTTTCTCATTGCTTTGTCAAGCAGGCGCGTCATTTGGGTATAACGTAGAGCCTCTCTATCCAACCGCTTTATTTTTTTAAAACCGAATTTCTTTTATCAATTCTTTTATCAACTCTTTTTCCGCCTTTTTTGCAATAACGCTTGAAGGGTTTATGGCAATTGCCTTTTTAAAAAGCTTTTTTGCATTTTTATATTCCCCGATTGCAATGTAAGCTTTGCCGAGTCCGTATAACGCTTTTGTAAAGTTCGGAGAAATTTTTAAAGCCTTTTTATAATATATAACCGCCTTTTTATAATTTTTTTTATTATAGTATGCCCAGCCTATATTCGTAAGCGGATAATGATATGTTTTATAAAAAGGGTCTTTATTAATGGTTTTAAAGGTGTCTATCGCTTTATCCCAGTTTTTTATATTTGCATAAGATGTCCCGAGATTATTTTTTGCTTCGGAATATTCCGGATTTAATTTAATGGCTTTTTGAAAATTTTTTATGGCAAAATTATAATGTTTTTTAGCCGTATACGCCAAGCCCAAACAATTGTATATTGCGGGATCTTTTTTATCTATTTTTTGAGCCGCCGTAAATTTTTCAAAAGATTTTTCGTAATATCCGCTCGTCAAATATGCTATGCCAAGATTTTTTAAGGCTTCGGCTCGTTTTTTTCTATCCGGGTTATTTAAAGCGCAGGAGGATGAAAAAAAACATAATATAATTGTTAAAATGATAAATCGTTTATTCATATTTTTAAACCTATCTGTTTTTATTCGGTTTCATAGCATATTGTAATATCGTTTGTTTTATGTTATGTAATAATCTGTTGTATAAGAAGTTAATAACTTTTTTATTTTTAAAAAAGTCCTTTTTTTGATTAGGCTTTTTTTAATAAACTAAATAGGGAAAAATTATAAATGTCTGAAAAATATCCGGAGTGTCCGTTATATAATCCTTCAAACTGTAAAGAGTATTATAACCCTAAACTCTGCGCATTTGTTAAAAAAGACAAAATATGTCTTAAAAAAACCAAAACAAAGAAAAAAGATTCGGATGTTAGCCAGAATTCGGACCAATAATTATTTTATGGTATCGTTTTTTGCCTGCTCTTAACAATAGGCTGTTATTTTCAATATCCGTCGTAGTCGCTATATATTGAATATCAGTTATCCTATTTCCGTTTATATATGCGCCGCCTTGTTTTATAAGCCTTTTCGCTTCGCCGCCGGACATTGTTAAACCTGCAACGCAAAAGAGTTTAAAAACGGGCAGTCCTTTTTGAAACGTTTTTTTATCTATTAAAGATGTCGGCAAGGAATCGGATGTTTCTTTTGTTTCTCTTGGTATGCCGCTTGAAGGAAAAAAGGATTTTGGAATTATTTTTTCTCCGAAAATACCGGAAGCCGCAAAAAAAGCTTTATCCGCTTCCTCTTTTCCATGCGCTATTTTTGTGGTCTCATACGCTAAAACCGCTTTTGCCTCGTTTAATTGAGAATCTGCGCAACCCTCTATTTTTTCTATTTCTTCCATCGGTAAAAAGGTAAATAACGCCATAAATCGTTTTATATCTCGGTCGTCCGTATTTATCCAGAATTGATAATATTGATAAGGGGATGTTCTGCTAGCGTCAAGCCATACTGTTCCGCTTTCGGTTTTCCCCATTTTTTTGCCGTTGCTTGTAACAAGAAGCGGAAATGTAATGCCGAAGCTATTTTTTTGGCGCATTCTTCTTATCAGCTCTATTCCCGCTACTATATTGCCCCATTGATCGGAGCCGCCCATTTGAATTTTGCAGTTATGGCTTTCAAAAAGCTTTAAAAAATCGTAAGATTGAAGAAGCATATAATTAAATTCTATAAAATTTAGCCCGTCTTCGGAATCAAGGCGGCTTTTATAGCTTTCCGCTTTTATCATTCTGTTTATTGAAAAATGCCTTCCTATATCTCTAAGGAAATCTATATATTTTAAATCTGTAAGCCATTCTTCATTATTTAAAAGAAGCGCTTTATCGTCTGTAAAATCTATAAATTTTGAAAGCTGTTTTTTTAATCCGGCGCTATTTTCTTTTATTTTTTCTTTTGTCAAAAGTTTTCTGATTTCGGTTTTTCCGCTCGGGTCTCCTATTAAGCCGGTTCCGCCGCCTACAAGGGCGATAGGTTGGTTGCCGCAGCGTTGGAAATGAGCGAGCGCCATTATAGGAACAAGGCTTCCTACGTGAAGGCTCGAAGCCGTAGGGTCAAAACCTATATAACAGACTGCCGGACCTTGATTAATATAATCTTCCAATTCTTTTTGATGGGTTTTATTTTCTATAAAGCCTCTTTTATTTAGTATCTCCAGTATGTTCATTTATTTTATATCCTTTTAAACTTTGATAGATAGCTTTGTAGTTTGCATGTTTGCGGCGTTGAATAAAATTTAAATATTATATGTATTTCGGCGATTGAATTTTTGTCGCTTTGCAAGCCGACAAACTGTTTGCTTATCCGAGCAAAATCCAGCTGTCTTTAATGATTGAGCGTTGTCTTATTTATAAATGATTTTAAAAAACAATACCAAACTATTTATTGGCATATTCTATTGCTCTGGTTTCTCTTATAACCAAAACCTTTATCTGCCCCGGAAATGTCATTGTTTCTTCAATTTTTTTTGCAATATCTTTGCTTAATAAAAATGCGTCTTCGTCCGTTTTTTTGCCGCTTTCCACAAGCACTCTTAATTCTCTTCCGGCTTGAACCGCGTAAGAATTGGATATTCCGTCAAAAGAGTTTGCTATGGCTTCCATGTCTTCAAGTCTTTTTATATAATTTTCTATAAGCTCTTTTCTTGCTCCCGGTCTTGCGCCGGATATGCTGTCCGCCGCTTGTACAATCCAGTCGTAAATCGAAGAGACCGGCCTTTCTTCATGATGAGCCGCTATAGCGTTGATTACAATCGGTTTTTCCCCGCCTTTTTTCGCCAGCTTCGCTCCGATTAAAGCATGGGTTCCTTCAACCTCTCTGTCTATACTTTTTCCTATGTCATGCAAAAGTCCTATACGTTTTGCCAATTTAGGCTTAAGCCCTAACTCCGCCGCAATAACTCCGGATAGAGAGCCTACCTCTATGGAATGCCGTAAAACATTTTGAGAGTAGCTTGTTCTAAATTTTAATCTGCCCAAATATTTTATAATATCTTTATGAATTCCGTGTATTCCAAGATCAAAAACAGCTTGTTCGCCGGCTTCTTTAATGACTTGATCAACCTCGGTTTCGGCTTTTTTTACAACCTCTTCTATTCTTCCCGGATGAATTCTTCCGTCCGCTATAAGAGCCTCCAAAGCAAGTTTTGCCACCTCTCTTTTTACGGGATTAAAACCGGAAAGCACAACCGCTTCGGGAGTGTCGTCTATTATAAAATCTATCCCCGTAGCCGCTTCCAACGCTCGTATGTTGCGTCCTTCTCTTCCTATTATTCTGCCCTTCATCTCGTCGTTAGGCAATCCTACTACCGATACTGTTCTTTCCGGAACGTAATCGCCCGCATGTCTTTGTATTGCGATAGCTATTATCTCTTTTGCTTTTTTATCCGAAGCCTCTTTTGTTTCCGCCTCAATCTGTTTAAGAAGTTTTACGCTTTCGTATTTTGCCTCGTTTTCTATGCTTTTAAGCAAGGCATCTTTTGCTTCCCGCTCTGTCATATTTGCTATGGTTTCCAACTTTTTTTTCTGCTCTTCCACCATCTCTAACGATTTTTTTTTATTTTTTTCTATCTCTTTTTCTTTGTTTTTTAAAGAATGCTCTTTGCGGGTTAAAGATAAGGTTTTTTCTTCTATTTTTTCAATTTTTTTATCAAGTTTTTCCTCTTTTTGGAATAAGCGCTTTTCCTGCTTTTTAAGCTCTGCTCCGGTATCTTTTGTTTCGGCGTCAAAATCGCTTTTAAGCTTAATCAGTCTGTCTTTAGCTTCCAGTTCCGCCCCTTTTAGAAAGTTTTCCGCTTTTATTTTTGCCTGTTCTGTAATTTCGAACGCTTGAATTTCCGAGGCGCCGAATTTTTTTTCCAGATTTTTTCCTTTAAGCCAAAAAACAATTCCGCATCCGGCAAAGCATAATCCTATTAAAAATGACAATAGTATATATTTATCCATTATTTTTCCTTTTTTGCAGGGCTATGGTTAGGGGTGAAGAGATATGAAAATGACAAAAGGGGTTCCCCCGCATCAATGACGTGTTGTAGGAACTCTTTGAACCTTTTGTTCAAAAGCGGGCGTCCTTGTAGCTTCTTTAGGCTTTTCCTTAAAATAGGAACATGCTCACCAAAACCAGTGAAGGCGCCCTTATATTATGGTATTGGTTCAAAATATATCCTGCAATCACATTCACGGCAGGGGAATTTTAAGGGCTATTTTACTTATCCAGTTTTTTTAACAATTCGGCGGAACTTTCGGAAACTTTATAAAAAAGTTTTTCATATTTTTTTTTTAAATCTAAATATTCTTCCGTTATATTTAAAGCGGCTATGGTTAATAAGGATAAATTATTATGTCTTGTAGTAACCTGCCTTTCCACTTTAGAAACCTCGGCTATAAGGCAATCCGCTATTTTATAAGCCTCGGACACTTCTATATCCACGGCATATTTACTTTTTTGTCCTAAAAGTTCTATTGTAATAAATTGTTCCAACTTTTTTTATTACCCTTTTTGCGCCAGTTGGAAATTCAATTAGCTTTACGATATTGTATTGAGTTTTTCCAAAACGTCGCCTATTTTTAAACCTATCAGCTCTCTCTCTTCAATGTAATTACTTTCAGCCGAAATTTTTTCTTGTAGTTCCTTGTCCATAGCCTCGATTTTATATTCAAGTTCCAGCTTTATTTCTTCTAATTTTTTTATATCGTCTATTAGTTTTTGAACTTTTTGTTCTATTTCTTCAAATTGTTTTAATAGAAAATCGGTATTCAAAATATCACCTATATTATTTTGTTTTTTATTATATATTTAAGAATATATACAGTATATTGAGTAGGTTCTTAAGTCAAGTTTTTTTATTTTGCATTAGTTGTCAAAGCTTTTATTGTAAAGGGTTTGTTCTTAATTTTGTCCGGCAAAATAAAAAGCGCTTTTATTATTTTGTTTTATTTGTCAAAGCCTCTACTTTTAAAGGGAGTCCGAATAATGATATAAATCCTTCGGCGTCTTGTTGATTGTAAACTTCCTCTTTTTCAAAAGAGGCGTAACCGGCATGATATAAGCTTTTTTCGCTTTTGCTCCCTACTATTATTATATTGCCTTTATATAGTTTGACGCGGACGGTTCCTGTAACGTTTTCCTGCGAAACTTCAACAAACGCGTCAAGAGATTTGCGTAGTCTTGTAAACCAAAGCCCTTCGTAAACAAGTTTTGCATACTGCATAGCCAATATGTCCTTATATTGAAGGGTATATTTATCCAAGGTTATGCTTTCTAATGCCTGATGGGCTTTTAAAAGCATTGTGCCTGCCGGAGTTTCGTAAACTCCGCGGCTTTTCATTCCCACAAGTCTGTTTTCCACTATGTCTATTCTGCCTATTCCGTGTTCGCCGCCTATTTTATTAAGCTCCGTAAAAAGTTCTACCGGATCGGTTTTTTTGCCGTTTATGCTTGTAGGGTTTCCTTTTTCAAAGCCGATTTCTATGTAAATAGGTTTGTCCGGAGCCGCTTCGGGCGATTTTGAAAGTTGAAACATAGATTCTTCCGGCTCTGCCCATGTGTCTTCGAGTATGCCGCCTTCATGGCTTAAATGAAAAATATTTCTATCTCTGCTGTATAGATCTTTTTTTGTTTGGGAGACCGGAATGCCATGTTTTGCGGCGTAAGCCAAAGCGTCTTCCCGTCCTTTTATGTCCCATTCTCTCCAAGGGGCTACTGTTTTTAATTCCGGGTTTAAAGCCATTACGCTTACTTCGAATCTAACCTGATCGTTTCCTTTTCCGGTAGCTCCATGAGCTATAGCGTCAGCCCCTTCTTTTGCGGCTATATCGACCATGTGTTTTGATATAAGGGGTCTTGCAAAGGATGTTCCAAGCAAATAATCTCTTTCGTAAACCGCTCCCGCGCGCAAGGTAGGGAATACAAAATCTTTTATAAATTCTTCGGTAAGGTCTCTTATATATAGTTTGCTTGCGCCGGACGCCAAAGCCTTTTCTTCCAATCCGCTTAATTCTTCTCCCTGCCCCAGATTCGCGCAAAAGCATATTACTTCGCATTTGTAGTTGGTTTTTATCCAATGAGCTATTACCGAAGTGTCAAGCCCGCCGCTGTACGCAAGCACGACTTTATTTATTTTCTCTTTCATTTGCTCTCCTATATATTAATGTTTTGTTATTTTTTTACTTTTCTTGCTATTTTCTTTTAAAATTTTTTTTATTTCTTTGTCAAAGTCTGATTCTATTTTTTGGGTTTTATTAAATTTTTCATATTCTAAAGAAGCTTTTTGTTTAGCCTGCTTATTAGAAATTTTCCCTTTTCCGTCTAAAACTTTATATTCGTTAAACTGTAAAAATTTATTAACCGATTCCGCCAATTTTTCCATTGTAAAAGATGTTCTGTTTTCAATAAGTCTTTCAATATAATCGAAATATCCGGAAATGGCTCTTTCAAGCTTTTTAATTTCATCCTCTTGTAGATAATTTTTTGCAATCATCGCATCCGATTTTAAAATTCTTCCTTTCGGAGCATTCTTCCATGTCGTAAGTCCCATAAAAGGTTTCTTTTTATTTGTATTATCATAAATTATTTCAGCCGCGGTTTTTTCTACAATGGCAAAATGAAATTTATTTTGCACCGTCGCGTAAAAATTTCTGGTAATTTCGGATTTCGGATCATAATCTATAGAGCATTCTGCAAAAATATCCGTAATTTGCTGATAAACTCTTCTTTCGCTTGCGCGGATAGACCGAACTGTTTCAAGTAATTCTTTAAAATAATCTTGCCCGAAATATGCCCCGTTTTTAAGCCTTTGGTCGTCTATTGCAAAACCTTTTATAACGTATTCTTTTAAGGTTTTGGTCGCCCAAATTCTAAAGTTTGTGGCTTCGCGCGAATTAATTCTATAACCTACCGAAAGAATGGCGTCCAGATTGTAAAACTCCATATTTCTGGCAACCTCTTTTTTTCCTTCTTTTTGAACTGTTTCCAAAATGGAAACAGTTGCATTTTTTTGTAGCTCCCCTTCGTTATAAATATTTTTTAAGTGTTTTGAAATAGCGGGAACATTTACCCCGAATAGCTTTGCCATTTGCTTTTGATTAAGCCATATGGTTTGCTCGCGTAAAACAACTCCTACTTTTACCTCCTTATTAAGATCGGTATAAATTAAAAATTCGGTTTTATTTTTTTGGGTTGTAATCTGTTTATCGTTTTTTTTCATGGTTATTTCTTATAAGGTTTTTTAGTTATAGTTTTACTTGCATCTGTTTTCTACTATTTTTATCTCCTCTTCGGCAAGCCCGTAAAGTTTATAAACCATGTTGTCTATTTTTTTCTGTATATCTTCCAAAAAATTTTCGGATTCTTTATTTGTAATATGTTTGGAAAACTCTTTTTTCTTTATTTCATAGGCTTGATTAAAAATAACCTTAAATTCTTTAAGCTGTTTTTCGTTTGGAATGATTATGGGTAGTTGACGGGCATCATTAATTTGGAAATGGCTTGTACTGTTTACAAAACTATCAACGTATTCGCTAATAAATTTAGAATTTACTAAAGAAACTATATACCAATTCGGAACAGCATATACCATTGAAAATAAACTCATACTTAAAACATCATAAACGCCGTTTTCTTTAATTCTTGATTTTAGATAAGTAGAATTAACGTCTGTCCAACAAAACCCGTCCCTGAAGTAATAATCGGGGTTTCTAACTACAGGCATACCTATTCCTTTTTTACCTGAATTATCATATAAATATTTAACGTTTTCTTTGCTCCAATTAATATAATAAGGGGTTTTTAAATACCATCTGTTGCCGTATTTATCCCCTTTATCATAAGGAACAAAAGTTTTGTTTCCGCAAATCCCCTTTTTCTTTTCTTTATCGGATAAACTATTTACGTCGGCAATTTCATTTTCCGATACAATCTTGTATAAATATCCTTGCCCGAAAATATCTCTTCCGTATGTTTCTTTAAGGCTATCAAATGATTTGCGTATTTCAAATTCGGCAAGGGTTTCCAAATAATCTTCAGCGTCCCTTTTAGTTTTGATAAAATTAAGTTCTGCAATATTGTAGGATCGAACGGCTTGCAACAGTTTTTGAGGGCGGGTTTTTTTTATATTTTCCGCTCCTTTGGTTTTATCTGATACGCCAATATATTTACCGTTATTTGCGGTTGCGAGCCCTTGTCCGCCTTCTGTAACAAGCCCAAGCAGAGTTATATCTCCGGGTTTTAACGATTTTCTATAGTCATTTAATGCGCTATCGTTTTTTGCTATGTTTCTGCTTGTTTTTATTTTATCCCACCATTTATTTATTAATTCTTTTACATAAGAATTATATTTATTATAAACTGTTATATTAAAATCATCCGGGATAAAAAATACATTGTGAGCGGCGTTTTTATAAATATTGTCATCAAGCTTATATGTTTTAGGATTAAACAGATTTTTTTTACCGTCTTTTACCGTTAAGGTATAATCTTTAATTTCATCTTTTTGAAAAATTGCTATGCAGGTATCAACCATTGCTTCAAAGGGGCTGGCAGTATCGTATAATTCTATTATTCTATTATTTAATAATAGGTTGCGGAGATTATGTTTGGTTTGAATTGTCCAAAATGTTTTTGAAGATATAAAGGTAATTATCCCTTTATTGTTATTAGCAATTTCTACGGCTTTAAAATAAAAATGGTTATATAAATCATCTGTAAAATTATATAATTTTTTTAATGCTTTTTTATAGGTTTTTTCTCTTCCTTTTGTAGATACATACGGCGGATTTGCAATAACTATATCAAATCCGTTTTTTTGGCGAAAAACCTCCGAAAAATACAGCTTAAAATCAAAATCTTTGTATCCGCCGCTTATCTCCTTTATTAGGGTCTGTTGACAATTCATAAAGGTAGCCAAAGGAAAGCGCAAGCCAAAGCGAGCATAGCCTCGAAATTACGTTTCAATTTGTCATATCTTGTCGCTATAGCTCGGA
>JAFDMD010000131.1 GCA_019306185.1 Deltaproteobacteria bacterium | reverse complement strand
GTTCTTGGGATTCCGATTGTAACTTATGACTACACGTATTATACGGATACATGGACAATGTCCCAGCGTTATAAACAACCTCTACCGGATTTAAAGCCTCAGATTATAGCGACCGGAGATGTTACAATTAAAGGTTTTAACACCGCCGCCAATGAAAACTTAGGCGGGGTTATATCCGGCAACAATGTTAATCTTGCCGGAACCGGAACATTTACCAATAACGATCTTACCTTATATACAGAGAATCATCATCACTCATGGACCAAAGAAGTAAAAACCGAGATTACGGACGTTATATCCGGCTCGCCGGACGTAACCATTAAAGATGATACCGGAGACGTTTTAGATACCAGAGGAGTTATATCTACTCCCGGAGCCGGCATTTACGCCGGAGTCGCTCTTAACGCTTCCGGTTTTTCACTTGTTAATGCGGGAACGCCTTGGAATGATAGCAGCGATAATTTTAGCGATAACCTTGAATTCGATCGCGTGCCGGGAGCTTCTCCGAAGACTCCTGTTCTGCCTACCAACCCTAACGGCTATTTCGTCGCGTCCGTTGATCCTAATGCGGACTTTCTAATAGAGGCAAATCCGCTTTTTAGCGTAGGCGCGGATTTTGTAGGCTCTCAATACATGGAAAGCCGTTACGGATACAGTCCGGACAGTACAATAAAAAAACTCGGAGACTCTAATTACGAAGCTTATATGATTAGGCAACAATTAATACAAAAGACCGGAAACAACCTCATCGGCAACTTTGCCAACGAATCCGCCCAAATGAAAGGGCTTATGGATTCGGCTCTTGCTGCAGCAGCCAAAATAGGTCTTGAATACGGAAAAGCGCCTACGGCAGAACAACTTGCAGAACTTGAAGAGGATATTGTTTGGATGGAAGAAACCGAGGTAAACGGACAAAAAGTATTAGCTCCGGTTGTTTATCTTGCAAAATCCACCTTTGATTCAATAGAAACAGGCGCGGTAATAGCGGCAAACGACATTAACATGGATCTTGCATCCCTTACCAATACAGGCGGAACTATCTCCGGCGACAATACTCTTAACATTAAAACCAAAGGAGATATTACCAACGTAAGCGGAACCATTGAAGGCGGGGACGTATCTTTAAAATCAACCGAAGGCGGCATTGTAAATAAAACTGCAACCGAAACTACCGGAACAGACGCGGGAAGAAATACCGTAATAGGCAAAACGGCTACAATAAAGTCAACCGGCGATTTAAATATTGACGCCGCCAAAGATATAACAAATCTCGGCGCAAACATGGAGGCAGGAGGAGACGCAAGCCTTAAAGCAGGAGGAGACGTAACCTTTGACACAATAGAAAATAAAAAGGCTTCAACTACTTATAGCTCCGTACAAGGCGGATACGCAAAAAAAAATGAACAAACAACCGAACATATCAAATCAGGTTTAACTACCGGCGGCAACCTTGATATAAAATCCGGCAAAGATGTAACCCTTGCAGGAACAGACGTAAAAGCCGGAGGAGACGCGAGCATTGAAGCGGAAGGCAACCTTAATATAGTAGCAAGAGACAATACAAAAAAGGTTACTACCGAAAGCAAAAAATCCGGCATGGGAGTAGGCGGAGGAATATACGGAAGCACAAAAACGACCGAAGAGAAATTTCAAAGCAGAAATCTCGGCTCAAGCGTAGAAGTTGGCGGCAACATAGCCATGAAATCCGGCGATACCCTTACAATACAAGGTTCCGAACTTGACGTTGCGGGCAATGCAGAAATAGAGGCGACAGACGTTCAGGTATTGGAAGGAAGAAATATCGACGAAACCACTACCAGAACCGAAACAACTACATTCGGCAAAATAATTAAACCAAAAGCTTCCGGCGAAGCTTCGGCGGGCGCAAGCGCAAGCGCTAAAGCGTCCAATTATATTGCCGGATCCGGCGGCGGCGAAGCCGGAGCAAACGCAGGCGCCAACACCGACGACGGAGCGTCTGCAAAAGCCTCTTCAAGTTCCGATCCAAACATGGCTTCCACCTCTTTTGCAAAAGGGGAGATGTCCTTAGGAGTGGAAGCTAACGCCAAAGCCGGTTTTAAAGCCGAAACCGGCGTAAAACTTATGGAAAAAACCGTAACTACCTCTAAAGATTTTTCTTCAAAAAGCGTAGGCTCCGTAATAAAAATAGGCGGAAACCTTAAAACAAAAGCAAAAGAGGACGTTTTATTGCGAGGCGCAGAAGTGGAAGCCGGAGGAAACGTTGATATAGATGCTAAAAACGTAGCTGTTATGGCGGCGAAAGATGTTAAAACCTCCGAAACCGAAACTACGGTTACAAGCATAGGCTTGATGAACGAAACAACAGGAAAAGCCGAAGCCGGCGCAGGAGCAAAAGCCTCTGCATCAGGATATCTCGGAGCGTTAGGACCAAACGCCAAAGCTTCCGCCGAAGCGAGCGCAAAAGCCGAAGTCGGAGTGGAAAATAAAGAAAATCTTTTTAAAAGAGAGAAAACTACAAGCTCCTCGTTAGATATAACCAACACCGGCAGCTCTATTAAAGCCGGCGGCAACCTTAATATAAACGCCAAAGATAAACTTACCGCCGAAGGCTCCGAATTAAGCGGAGAAAAAGGAGTAAGCGTTAAAGCAAAAGATATGGAATTTTTGGCGGCGGAAGATGTTCATATCTCTACAACTAAAACCCAAACTACAAGCTTCGGACTGTATTCCAAAGCAGGAGCAACAGCGGAGGCAAAAGCGCAAGCGGCAGCGGTCGCAAGCATAGGCATGAATGATGCCGTTCCTGAAGCTTACGCTTATGCAAACGCAAAAGCCGCAAAAGGAATACAATTTTCTACTAAAACCAAAACAACTACGGAAGGTTCTACCAAAGCAAAAGTATCAACCATTAAATCCGGTTCCGGAAGCGTTGAAAGAATTGCAGAAAATACAATAACAGACGTAGGAACAAACATAGAAGCGGCGGAAGATTTTACCCAGTCCGCAAAAACAATTACAAGCTTGGCGGCAAAAGATACTTCGTATAAAACCGAAAGTTCCGAAGAGCATAGCGCAAAAATAGGAAATACCGGAGAAGCCGGAGTTCAAACAGGCACCAAAGTCGCAACTAAGGCAAACGCTCTTGCCGGAGTGGAAGCCGGTTACAACATGACAAAATCATCTTCAAGCGAAAGCGCAAGCAAAGCGGTTGTTTCCAATATAAAAGTAGGGGGCAAAGTTAAAAGCGTTTCCGCAGATAAAACTACCCTTGAAGGAACCAACATAGAAAGCGGAGGAGATATAGAATTAGAAGCCGGAGAACTTGATTATAAAGCGGCGAGCGACACATCAACCAAACAGGCAAAATCTACCGAAGGAGGCTTTGGCGTAAGCGCAGCTGCAGGGCTAAGCACTGCAGGAGGAGTGGACGGCAAATTCGGCATAAGCGCAAAATACGGAAACGAAAAAAGCGCCGAACAATCTTCTACCGCAGTTGCAGGCGGCATTTCATCCGGAGGCAACCTAAAAATTAAAACTACAAAAGGAGACGTTAGGTTAGAGGGAACAAAAATTGATTCTAAAGGAGATGCCGAAGTTGATGCAGCAGGCAACATTAAATTTGACGCCGCAACAAGTACAAGCAGTAAAACGTCAAAATCGGTTAATGCCGAAGCCGGATTAAGAGTAAGCGGCAACAAAGGAGATTCCGGAACCAAATCGAATACCGGAGCAGACGCTTCGTTTGGTTACGGTAAAAGCAGCGAAGAAAGCGTTACTCAAGAGGCGGGCAGCATAAAATCCGGCGGCAATCTAAAATTAAAATCCGGCAAAGACATGACATTGGTAGGAACCGATATTGAAGCGAAAAAAGACGCTCAGATACAGGCTGCCGGAAGCGTTGATTTTAAAGCCGCAAAAAGCACTACCGAATCATCTTCTTTCGGCGTAGAGGCAGGGTTTGCAACAGGACCTGCAGCCGGAAGACCAAAAAAGAAAGAAGAGCCTAAAACAATCTCACTTTCCGCAGGAGTTGAATCCGGAAGCGAAAAAAGCGTAGAGGCTAAAGCCGGCGGCATAAAATCCGGCGGAAACCTTGCAATAACAACAGGCAAAGACGTATCCCTTGAAGGAACCGATTTGGAAGCCGGAGGAACCGCAAAAATTGCGGCGGGCGGAACAGTAAAGAAAACAGCCGCAAAAAGCACAACTACATCAAGCGGTTTTTCTGCAAAAGCGGGAATAAAAACAAAAGAGACTAAAGATAAAAGTATGGGAATGGTAGAAGGCGGAGCCGATTTTACCGGCGATTCATCTTCATCAGAAGACGAGGCAAGCATAAAAGCATCCGGCGGCGTTCAAATAGCGCAAAACAGCGCGGCGGCAAAGGCGGCGGCGTCAATACAAAACCCCGCGGTAGCTCAAGGAGCGGTAAGCGGCGCGCCGGTCGATATGAAAAATTTTAATACAGAAACCAAAACCGAGTTTGCAAAACAGGCAATAGCAAACGCTATGGGAATAGACCCGTCCGAAGTCGATACAAGCTTTCCGAAATTTGCCGAATTAAATCAAAAGCTTCAAAAAGCGGACAGCGTAAACGGAAGCGGACCTAATTCATTTGATTTAAAAGGATTTTGCGAAACATTAGGAAATTAACAGAGGAAGAGAGATGCAAAGTAACGGAGTAACAAAGTAGAGACGTTGCAGGCAACATCTCTACTGATTTGTACGTTAATTTTGATTTATAATATAAAGAAGTAGATAAATCATAACGCTTTTAATAAAGGGATTTTTTCTCGTTTCACTTGTCGAAATGACAGTTCAAGATTACTTTCCGTTATTTTAACATAAGTTATTTTTACTTGTCATTTCGACGAGCAAAGCGAGGAGAAATCCCTTTATTATTTTTTCCGTTTAAATTCAAAACGCCCGTAGCAAAAGCCGTTTTTGCATTTATAAAGAATTTCATTGAAGTATAATCTTTTTAAATTTTGATAATAATTATTTTTGATTTAAATATAAAAAACCTTTATTTTGTATAAAATTTATATTTTTATATTTGATTGCTACTTTTGGTTACGTCAGCTTAAGTTTCATTTCATTTCATTTCTATTTGTTTTCTATAATATTATTCAAACCGGAACATAAGAAACAAAAATATTTATTTTGTATAGTTAAAATTTTTTATAGGAGACAAGAGAATGAAAAAAATAGATATTTCTTTGCGTAAGATATTATCCATTGCGCTTTCGATATTATTAATCGCCTCCAACGTAGCGATGGCTGCGCCGGTAGTAGCTACCGGAAGCGGAGCTACAAAGGTTTATTTGGCGCCCAACGGGGTTCCCGTAGTGGATATAAATACCGCAAACGGAGCCGGGCTTTCTCATAATACTTTTATAGAATATAATGTCGAGAAAAACGGATTAATATTAAACAACGGCAATAAAAGTCAAATAGCCCGACAATCTCAACTTGCGGGGCAAATAATCGCAAACCAGAATTTAAATGCAGAAGCAAAATTTATACTTAACGAAGTAACTTCGCCCAACAGAACCAGATTAGAAGGTTTTACCGAAGTTTTGGGCGGCAAAGCAGACGTTATTATTGCAAATCCATTCGGCATTACCGCAGAAGGAGTAGGATTTATAAATACGGACAGAGTAACTCTTACTGCCGGAACCTCTATTATAGGAGCGGACGGGGCATTAAGCGGTTTTAATGTTTCCAAGGGGGATATTTTAATACAAGGAGAAGGAATAAACGGAAGCGCGCAACAGCTTCTTGATATTGTAACCCGATCCGCAAAAATAGACGGACAAATTAATGTTCCCACATTAAATATTCTTACCGGAACAAACCAATGGAATTACGCCGCGGGAACAAATAAATCCGATTATGCCGCAGACGGCGTAACCGGCGATGCAACTCCGGACGGAGCGGCTCCGACTTATGCAATAGATTCAACGGTATTGGGCGGATTATATGCGGATAGGATTCGTATAATAGCTACGGAAGACGGCGCGGGGGTGCGAACGCTCGGAGAAGCGGCGGCAAACGCGGACGACTTTACCCTTACAAGCGATGGAAAAATAGAAATAAAAAGTAAGATTTCCGCGGAGCGAGATATTGATATTACCGGCACGGAAACCGGAGCAGATTCTTTAACCTTAACCGGAACAAGCCTTTCCGCAAAACATAATATTGATTTAACCGCCGTAGAAGGCGGAGCAAAAATAACCGGAGGCAAAATAATAGCAAGCGTTAATTTAACCGAAAAATTCGGAGCGCTTA
>JAFDMD010000026.1 GCA_019306185.1 Deltaproteobacteria bacterium | reverse complement strand
TTATATAGCGCTAACGCTTTCATCTCTTACTTGCATTAAACGAATCGCCTCTTCCTTAAATTCTTCTGTGTATTTCCTATTTGACATCTTCCCCCCTTTTTTTCTATCTTATTACATACTCATTAACTTTGTCTACTCTTTTGGGGGAAGTCCAATCTAATATTATCTTACTATCTTGTATCTCTTGTCCCTTTTTACCTTTTTACTCTTATGATAATACCAACCCCTTGATTTGCATAGTAATTCGCATTGACGACTTATTGATAATGCGCAGCTGTCTATCATCTCCCGTCTTACTACCCGATCTAATTTTTTGTTGTATGCTCGTCAAGCGCTTTAAGCCATAATATATTTCAATCGGGGCAAGCTTGCGGGTTGCGCTGTTTGTTAAGTTAAAGAGACGCTCTTAAACCGGTTTTTTCTTGACAAAAAGCCCCCGCCCGTATAGATAAACAAAATTATTTTATGTAAAGTCAGATTAACTGATAATTTTTATGAAGTTTTATATCACAATACGGAGTCTTTATGAGCGAAACTCAGAAAGTTTCCGCCTCCGATAATAAAAGAAGAGATGCGGGCGGTACTACAATTTTGTTTTTTTTGATTGGCGTTGCAATAAGTCTTGCCCTTGGATGGATTATTTTTCCGAAACTCATTTATTCTAAAAAAAGTCAGCCTATAGATTTTAGTCATGTAGTGCATAACGAGGCTGTAGGGGATTGCGACAGTTGCCATTTTTTCCGAGAAGACGGAACATTTTCCGGTTCTCCTACTCTTGCCGAATGTATTGATTGTCATGAAGAGGCGCAAGGAGATGCCGAAGACGAAAGAATATTTGTAGAGGAGTATGTCGCTCAAAATAAAGAGGTTCCATGGCTTATATATTCCGAACAGCCGGACTGTGTTTTCTTTTCTCATGCCGCTCATGTTAAAAAAGCGGAAATGTCTTGCGAAAGCTGCCATGGCAAAATCGGAACCTCCGAAACTCTTCCGATTTACGAAGAAAATAGAATTACGGGTTATAGTCGTAATATATGGGGCAAAGATATAGCCGGAATTAAAAAGCATACATGGGACCGTATGAAAATGGACGATTGCGGCGAATGTCATGAAGAAGAGACCGGCGATAAGGGCTCCTGTTTTCAGTGTCATAAATAGGTTATAATATTTGACTTGAAAGTTATATGCGAGGAAGATTTTTATGAAGATAGACAGACGAAGTTTTTTATCACTTGGAGCGGGCGCAACGGCAGGGCTTGCATTTTCGCCGCTTCCTTGGAAATTAATGGACGATTCGTCAATATGGACGCAGAATTGGCCTTGGGTTCCGGTTCCTACGGACGGAGAGGCGAGTTATGTAGATACGGTATGTTCCCTTTGTCCCGGAGGCTGCGGAATTACCATAAGAAAGATAGATGATAGAGTAGTTAAGGCGGAAAAGAAGGAGGGCGATAACGCTAACTCCGGCATTTGCATTTTAGGACTTTCGGCTCCGCAACTTCTTTACAGTCCTTCCCGTATAAAAACTCCTTTAAAAAAGATTGAAGATAAATGGGTTAAGATAAGCGTAAAAGAGGCGGTTGCCGAAATTGCGGAAAAGCTTAAAGACTTAAGAAAAGATAAATTATCTCATACTTTGGCTTGTATTTCCGGCTCATCTTCGGGGACGGTTCCGGCTCTTTTTGAAAGATTTCTTAAGGCTTACGGATCGCCTAATTTTATAACGGTTCCTTCGGTTAAAGATATTTACAAGCTTGTTTTCTCTTTATCTCTCGGTTCGCCTTATGTTCCGGCATTTGACATTGCAAACTCCGATTTCGTAGTAAGTTTCGGGACGGGACTTTTAGACGGATGGGGAAATCCGGCGCAAACCTTTAAAGCCCACAGCGTTTTAAAGGATAATAAGAAAAAATTAATCCAGATAGAGGCTCGTCTTTCCAATACCGCTGCAAAAGCGGATAAATGGATGCCTATAAAGCCTGGAACCGAAGGGGTTTTGGCTTTGGGCATGGCGAATATAATAATTGAAAAACGGCTTTATTTTAATAAAAATATTTTATTCGACAGCGTTACAGAAGGTTTTGAAGAATTTAAAACCCTTATATCAAAAGATTATTCGGTTAAGGCAGTCGCCGAGATAACGGGGGTAAAACAGGAAGATATAACCGCTTTGGCGAAAGATTTTATGAAGGCTCAAAGTCCCCTCGCGTTATTCGGGAGAAGCGAAGGCGCCATACCCGGAAGCTTGCATGAAATGATGGCGATAAATTTTTTAAATGCGCTTGCAGGCAACTTTAATAAAGCCGGCGGGGTTTATCTTCTTTCGGATAATAGTTATATTAATTGGGCGGAGCCTATTTTAGACGCCTCGGCTCAATACAGCTTAAATAAAAAAAGATTAGACGGCGCGGGAGAAGGACAATACTTTTTGGCAAAACATCTTTTAAATCGTCTGCCGAAAGTTGTTAATTCTTCCGAAACATCTCCTATAAATATGCTTTTTGTAACGGATTCAAATCCGTTTTATACTATGGCGGATACAAAACTCGTTCGGAAAGCATTTGAGAAAATACCGTTTATAGTATCCTTTTCATCTTACATGGACGAAACCGCATCTATGGCGGATATTATTTTGCCAAATCATTTCTTTTTGGAGCGTTATCAGGACGTAAGCGCTACATGCGGGCTTAAACCTGCGGTAGGCTTGTCCAAACCTGTAGTTAATCCTATTTTTGACACAGTTCATTCCGGAGACGCCATAATATCAATTGGCAAAGCTTTGGGCGGAACCATAGCAGCGTCTTTTGCTTGGGATGATTACAAGGCTTGTCTTGACCAAACATTAGAGGCAAAAAAAGAGGTTATGGATAAAGACCTTTTCTGGATAGACGAAAGCGGAGTTTTTAACGCTTTTGCCGCAAACGTTGAAAATATGGAAAGCTCCGGAAAGTTCGAATTTATAAACGATAAAATCAGACAAACAAAACCTTATGCCTTTGTTGACGCCGAAGGAGAAAAAAAAAAATACCCTCTTACGCTTATCAGATTCGATACAATGCGAATCGCGTCCGGTTATACGGCTAATTCTCCTTTTATGACAAAAACGATAGCCGATACGGTCATTAAGGAGAATGATATTTTTGTGGAAATTAATCCAAAAACGGCGGCGGAATATAATCTGACCGACGGAAGCAAGGCGCTTTTGACCACCCCCAAGGGAAAGGCTCAAGTTAGAGTTCATCTTTACGAAGGCATAATGCCGGGTATTATATCAATGCCGAGCGGACTTGGACATTCCGGCTACGATAACTATTTGGCGGGCAAGGGCGTAAATATTAACGAACTTATCGGGCAAATCGAAGATACTGCATCCGGTTTTGACGCCGCATGGGGAATCCGAGCAGTATTGGCTCGTGTCTAAAATATTATTTAATCTATTGAGGTAGTAATGAGTAAAGGATCTAAACATAAAGATAAAAAATTCGGAATGGTCATTGATCTTGACAAATGCACCGGTTGCGGCGCTTGTATGGTCGCTTGTATGTCCGAGAATAACGTGCCCTTTAAAGAAAATGAATCCAATAAATTAGATTCTATAACATGGATGAGGGTTTATAAGTTGGAAAACGGCAAATCTTTTCCAGATGCGGATATTTGCTTTTTGCCGAGACCCTGTATGCACTGCGAAGGAGAACACGGGCATGCCCCATGCGTTTCCGTATGCCCCGCCATTGCTACCGATTATGATCATAAAACCGGAATTGTAAGTCAAATATATACAAGATGCTTTGGCTGTAGATATTGTATGGCGGCTTGTCCTTATCATGCCCGCTACTTTAATTGGTGGGATCCTGTATGGCCGGAAGGCATGGAAAAATTATTAAATCCGAATGTTTCTCCTCGTATGCGAGGCGTTGTTGAAAAATGCAGTTTTTGCCATCATCGATATCAGCTTGCGCTTGATAAGGCTTATGCGGAAGGTAGAGAAAAGATAGAAGAGGATGAATATCAGACTGCATGCACTCAAGCCTGTCCTGCAAATGCGATAATTTTCGGAGACTTGAATAATAAAAAGCATGCGGTTTACAGTTTAAAAAAGAATCCTAACACTTTTAGGCTTCTTGAAAGACTCGGAACCAACCCCAAAGTATATTATCATTCAAGTAGAGAATGGGTGCGAAGAGCCGGGGATAATTATTTAAAGCATGAAGCTACAAAGGCATAGTCGCGGCATTTTATAAATTAAATAAGGTAAAAATTTTATAAATTATTTTTATAATATATTATTAATATTAGGAGCGTAAGGTCTATGGATTCAGCATTAATACCCCAAGGAGTTAAACGTTGTTCTTTAGGACGGTTTTCATTATGGATGATAGCGCTTACCGCCATACTGTTGTGGGGCGTTGTTGCCATGCTTTTATGCTGGTTTAAAGGACTTAATCAGACCAATATGAATGACGCTTACGGTTTTGCATTATGGATATGGGCTGATTTGGCGGTTATTGCTTTGGGCGGCGGAGCCTTTTTTACAGGTTTTTTAAAATATATAGTCGGTAAAGACGAACTTAAAAACATTATCAATTATGCGGTTGTAATAGGGGTTGTCTGCTATGTTTCCGCTTTATTGATATTGGCTATAGACGTAGGGCAGCCTTTAAGAAGCTGGTTTATCTTTTGGCATGCAAATGTTCACTCTATGCTTACGGAAGTTGCTTTTTGTCTTTCCTGCTATCTTGGAGTTCTTATTATTGAGTTCTTGCCTCTTTTATTTGAAAATCCCACATTAGATAGAAAACCTTTTTTTCACCGTTTAAGCCATAACATGCATGAAATAATGGCTATATTTGCCGCTACCGGAGCTTTTTTATCCTTTTTTCATCAAGGCTCTTTGGGCGGAGTATCCGGAGTTCTTTTCGGACGTCCCTTTGCTTTTAGAGAGGGTTTATTTATTTGGCCATGGACATTCTTTTTATTTACTTGGTCCGCGGCGGCATGCGGTCCCTGTTTTACCATTTTAATTACTCGCATAACCGAAAAAATAGCGAATAAAAAATTGGTAAAAGATAATGTTATAGAACTTCTTGCTAAAATATCCGGTTGGATGCTCGGAACATACATTATAGCAAAAATATTCGATACATGGTATTGGGCGGCATATACTCTTCCTAAACAGGGATTTTCTTTGATTGATTTTTATTCCAATAATCCTTTTTACGGACTTTGGATATTAATTGTAGAAATAATCGTATGCGGTATTATTCCCGCCGTAATACTTATAAGCTCCAAAGGACGCAAAAATAAGAGATTATTTATGATGGCAATAATTCTTGCGGTTATCGGAGTTTGTGTAAACAGATGGGTTATGGTAATGCAAACTATGGCGGCGCCGGTAATGACATTTGAAGACTGGTTTATGTATTACCCAAGCTGGCAAGAGGTGGCGACCACAATTTTACCTGTTGCTTTCGGCGCGATTTTTATATCTTGCGCATACAGATATTTACCTATATTTCCACAGGAAAAGGAATTGAATCCAACAGATTAATCTTTTTTAGAAGGGATGAACAATATGTTTCCATTTTGTTTTGAATGGGTTTGGGATATGTCTCATATAGTCTTTATGGGCGGTTTATGGTATGCTTTGGGAATAGTCGGAGCCGGCTTAACTTATTGCATTGTAAAGGCTGCCAAAGAAACGTCCGATAATCATAGCGATAGCGGTCATTAAAATAATTTTTTTATAGGATATAATCGGTTATAATAATCGGTTATATCCTATATCTTATAACATTTTTAGATATTTCAATAAAATTTCAACAATAAAGGGCTTTCTCCCTTTGTTCGAGATAATGGCGTTTAATTTTTGTCATATTATTTTTATAATCGGAATGGTTTTAAAAAATGACTCTTAATATTTTACACGGCAGGTTATTCAACGGTTTTTATATAGGAGACCGGCAAATAGTCGCTTGTCAGCTTGCAAAAAGCAGGAAAGGGTTTAGTCTTAAAAAAATTCTTTTTTTTGAAATAGAGCCGGAACTTATCAATAGAAGAGGAATTATAACTGATCCGACGCGTTTGGCTTATCTGATAAAAAAAGATTTTTCCAATAATAATTTCAGACCTAAACAAGCGGCGTTAAGCTTAGGCGGTTTCTTGGTAAGCTTTAAAAAATTATTAATAGAAAACCCTTTGGATACGGATGTAAAGAGGCTAATATTTGCGGAAGCGCAAAAACATATTCCTTTTGACTTAAAAGAGGCTTATTTTGATTTTAATATATTAGAGCCATACGATAATAAAGAGAAAGCAAAAGAGGTTCTGATTGCGGCGGCAAAAAAGGATATTGTAGATTCTTATATTCTGCTTTTAAAAAAACTATCGGTCCGGCTTACGGTTATAGACATTGATATTTTTGCCTTATATAATGCTTATATATTAAATTACGGAATATCGGATAAAGCGATTCTGCTTATGGATATTAATTATAAAAGGACTCTTTTTATTGTTATAAAAAATAAATACCCTTTATGCCTGCTTGAAATGCCTGCGGAATATCCGAATAACGGAGCCGATGAATTTGAAGATACAATAAGGCATTGGCATTTAAAAATAGAAAATGCCGTAGAACTTTTTTATTCGGAACATCCCCGAGAAAAAATAGATAAAGCGATTTTAAGCGGAGAATGCGCAAATTTTGAGGCGGCTAAAGAGCTTGCGAAAAACATAGCAAACAATGTAGATATTTTTGATCCTTTTAAACGAATAAATATTAACCGTAATATATTCGGCTATTCCTCCGTAAAAAAAGCCGCTCCTTATGCGGGTATTTGCATAGGGCTTGCTTCGCGAGATTGTTATTAAATATGATCGCTATTAATTTATTGCCTTCAGAAAAATCTTCTTTTAACTTAAGAGTTAAAAAAATTCTTCTTTTGTTTCTTCTTCTTTTTATGTTTTTTACGGCTTTAAGCTTAATATTCCAAAGAAAAATAGATAAGCTTACGGATACTCTTATTAGTATAAAAAAGAGTAGCGCCTCTTATAATAAGGTTATTAAAGAAATAGAGAATATCAAAAAAAAGCGTAAGGATATAATAATAAAAACAAATATTATAAAAGATTTATGGATAGGTTAAAGGCGCTTAATCTTTTAAACTCTGTTTCCGACAATATTATACCTCAAAGGATGTGGCTTACAAATATTAGAATAGATAAAAATAGGGTTAACATACAAGGGCTTGTAATTGATAATAAAACCGCCGTCGATTTTATGAAAGGGCTTGAAAAGGCCGGTTATTTTATGTCCGTTCATCTTAAAAAACTTAAACGGGACGAAATTTATGCAGACTTAAACTTTAAAATGTTTGAAATATATTGTTCTATCAAAAAAAATGAAAAAAAATAGGAATCATAATTTTTTATATTATATCGAAAAATTTGACAAACTTGATAAAAAAAGAAAGGTTTTTCTATATATAAGTTTTTTTGTTTTTATTTTTTTACTTTATTATTATTTTTTTTTATCGTCCGTTTTTTTTAAAATTCAGGATATTAATAGCAATATAGCGGCGGCAAAACGGCAATTAAATGATAAAATAATAATGGCAAATAGAATTCAACATTTTAGAAAAGAGAAAGAGCGGGCTTTAAAAAGGTTAGACAAACTGACAAAAAATTTGCCTGATAAGAATGAAATACCCTCTTTGCTTGCGGATATTTCCGAGGCGGGAACAAGTTTGGGGCTTGAATTTATACTTTTTCAGCCCGAAGATGAAATAAAAAAAAATATTATAATGCATCTCCCGATAAATATTCGAATTATAGGTTCTTATTTTAATCTATTGGATTTTTTAGGTAAAATATCTTCCCTTCCGCGTTTGGTAAATATTGATAATATAGGAATAGAGAGAATAAAAGATGACGCCCTTGTAATAAATTGTAAAGCTTCCACTTATAAATTTATAAATAATGATTAGAAAAAAAAATATATTAAGATTGTTGCATAATTTTTTATTTTACCCGTTTTTTGCCTTATATTCAAATTTTAATACTCGAAATACTTTCGGTAGCGTCTTATTTAAAATTAAAAAAAGTCTAACTCATTTATTGTGCAAAGTTATTATATTATTACCGGTTATAATATTTTACGCCTGCTTTAAGGCGAATGCGGCGGAGCGGATAAATCCTTTTAAACCGTTTTTGAAGGATAATTTAGAGCAAGCGGAAGATATAAAGAGGAATCAAGAGGATATTAATCCTTTATTAAGTTATGATATTAGCCAATTACGACTTACGGCTATTTTACAAAGTAAAAATAAGCGTTTTGCATTATTAGAAGATAATACGGGACGGGGCTATATTATTTTAGAAGGCAATAGGGTGGGAACCGAGCTTTATTCGGTTGTCGATATATTGCAAGATAAGGTTATTATTAAAAATATATTCGGGGTAAAACGGGAGATAGTTTTAAATAAGGAAGCGGAAGAATGATTATTTATATCGAATAATGATAAAAACAATAAAGGCGCTTCTCTTTTGAGCGCAATGACGAGAAAAAATCTTGTCGTTACATAATGTCAACCAATCAAGCGAGAAAAAATCGGATAAAATAGAATAGGTTTTTTAATATAAAAATATGATAGAATATAGAAAAATAAAAAATGGAATTATACTTTCGGTATTAGCCATCTTTATGCTCTCGCCCGGCATTTATGCGCGGGACGCAAAATATACCGGCGAAAAGGTTATTTTTGATTTTTATAAAACGGATATAAAAAATATTTTTAAAATATTAAATCAGGTTAGCGGTAAAAATTTTGCCATCGATAACGACGTAACAGGCAAGGTTACTTTATGCTTTGAAAAGCCGGTTCCATGGGATCAGGCGCTTGAGTTAATATTGAAAATGAATCATCTCGGCAAAGAAGTAGAAGGGGATATAATAAGAATAGCCTTAAAAAAAAGACTGATAGAAGAGGAAAGCTTAAAACAGAAAATACTTAAACAAAAAAGAATTCAGGGAAAATCGGAAAAACATAAAACCGAATTCATTCCGTTAAATTATGCGGGCGCTATCGATATAATACCTCATATAGAAAAAATAATAACAAAAGGCGACGAATTGAACGAGGATCAGCAAGGAAAAGCATCTATAGACGAACGAACCAATTCTATAATTATTACAGATACGCCGGCTATTATCGCAAAAGCAAAAAATATAATAAAACATTTAGATAAGACCACCCCGCAAGTAATGATAGAGGCAAGAATAATAGAAACCAGTTCTAATTTTGCCAATGAAATCGGGGTTGAATGGGGTTTGAGATTAGGCGATCACAGCATACAAACAGGCGGAGACGAACTCGGCGGGACATACGGATATAACATGGCGATGAATTTTCCTACAAGCGCTTCCGAGTATGGTAAAATAGGAATAAATTTTACAAGAATAGCAGGCTCTCCTTTTATATTAGACGCAACTTTAAAGTTTATGGAATCGGAAGGGGAAGGGAAGATAATATCGGCGCCTCGAATATTAACTTTAGACAACGAAAAAGCAAGAATAAGTCAGGGAATAGAATACCCCTATCTTGAAAGAGATTCTTCGGGGCTTGCCACCATAGTATTTAAGGATATTGATCTTGTATTAGAGGTTACCCCGCATATAACGCCGGATAAACGAATATCTATGGATATTGAAATATTAAAAAGCGATATAGGCTCTAAGATAGAAGGGCAGCTTTCATTTATAACCAAGCAGGCTCAAACCAAACTTCTTGTTAATAATAACGATACGGTAGTAATAGGGGGAATAAAGAAGAATACAAATAATTTTTCTTCAAGCAAAGCGCCATGGCTTGGCAAACTTCCTATTATAGGTTGGTTTTTTGGCTCCGAATCTAAAATAGATCGTCAAGAGGAGCTAATAATATTTATTACCCCTAAAATAGTTCAATTGTAAGCCCTTTAAACAGCCTTGTTTTTGCCGGACATTTTATCAAGCGTTATTTTTACCTGTCATTTCGACGAGTGCTGCGAGGAGAAATTCCTTAATTAAGAGGCGTATAAATAATTAGTCAATACTGAAAAAGTATAATAGATATTGTAATTATCATAGATTTTAAGAAAGATAAGGTAAAATATTTGCAAGGAATTAGTATTAATTTTAATATTTTTTTACAAATTTTGAGAGAAAACGCCCATTATTAAAAAATATTAATCATAAGAAATAATGATTAAATTCGGGCAAAAGATTAAAGGATAAAGGCAATAATAAAGAGATTTCTCGCTTTGCTCGAAATGACAAGCAGGAGTTGTCGATCCGAAGGAGAGAAAACCCTTAATAAAAAGCCATAAAGTAATAATACAAGCGGGAAATAACAGGCATCGGTAAAACCGTTTACGCTTAAAATGCAGGTTTTGGCATCGAACAAAGTAGGGACAGAACATTGTTCTGTCCCTACGGAATATTAACGGCTTACCTTCCCTATAAATATTTATAAAATTTTAAAGCCTCCACAAGCTTACCTTAAGCGCAAGTTGAGTTTTTGCTTTCTAACCAAAACAAAGCCGAAAATTCGAGACGGCAAGCACAAAGCGAAGCAAAAAACTCCGCTATTGCCGACGGGTTGATTTTTTATATCTTTTATTAAACTTTAACTTCAGGCATCGGCAAAACTGTTTACGTTTAAAATGTAGGTTTTTCAGCAGCGACTAATTAGGGGATTTCTCCCTTCGGTTCGAAATGACAAGGCGAGCCCCCATGTCATTTTAAATTATAGTAATCAGGCTATAACTTTGGGAAAAATTAAAAAAAGATTGCCCCCCGATTTTTTTTAAAAATTCTTTCCGAAAAAATAACGTCTATTCCAAGCCCCGTAAATAAAATTATATTCTACGAAAGCGTATTAAAAAAATCGGTCCCCAATACTTTCCTATCAAAACCTATAAGCTTTTTCCGATTAATAATTTATAAATCTATTTTTTATATTGTCATAATAATAGCAAATTCCTATAAAGGATTAAATTATGATAAAATATAATTTTTCTGTTTCGGACTTGAAGACGCGGCAAAAATAAATTTTTATGGCTAAAAAATTTAAATGCGATTAAAGATTGAAATTGGCAAGAGCCGCTAAGATAAACCTCATAATAAAAATATAACTATAGGAAAATGATTAAAAATATTAAAGAATCTAAAATTGTAATTCCGGCTTTTATTATTCTACTTCTCTCTTATCTTATTATATTTGAACAATTTTTTCCCAATAACCAAGGTAGATTAGGGCATGACTACTATTATTTTTTTCCTCGCCTTCTTGCCGGTTTTTATTGGTTTAAAACAAACGGACTTACGGCGCTTCCATACTTTACCCCCGCATTATGCGCGGGAAACGTATTTTATACGGACCCTCAAAATCTTTATTTTTCGGTCCCGCAATTTTTAACCTTTGTTATGAATCCGCTTAATGCGGTTCGGATTACATTCTATGCTTTTGCGGCTACGGGATTAATTGGAACCTACCTATTAATGCGTAAAATTTTTTTATGCGGCGTTTACGCCTCTTTACTTGGGGCGGCATTCTTTTTATTCAATAATTTTTATGCTTATAGAATAATAATAGGGCATTTAACTTATCACGGATTCATGCTCCTTCCTCTTATATCCTTTTTTTTGTTATGGAATAAAAAAACGACAAACATTCCTTTTATTCCGGATATAGCATTCTCTTTGTTGGCGGCTCTTTTATTTTCATACATATTTTATTCCGGCGGAGTTCATATAATTATTCCCGGAATTTTAACGATTATTGCCGTCGCTTTGATTTACGGGATTTGCGGAGACGGTAACAATTTAAAACCTTTGATATTAAGAGCCCTTTTATTTTTTATTTTTGTTTTTACATTCTCCTTTTCAAAAATATCCGCATGTTTCCATACTATAGCTAATCTTCCCCGATCAGGTTATCCGATAGCGGTTTTTGAATTTAAAGACGCTTTCCTTATCCTTTTAAAAACCTTATTTTTTAAAGCGATGAAATGGGAACAGACAGAATTATTAGTAAGCAACACTTCCGTGCCTTTAAGCCGTCATGAGTTTGAATTTGGAGTTACGCCGCTTGTTTTTATTTTAATTGTTATAGGCGCGATTAATTTTTTTCTTAAATACAAAAAAAGGGATAATGTTAAAAAAAATAAGAACCTCAAATTATATGCCGTTATTTTGGCTTTTATTTTTTTAATACCTGTATGTCTTAATTCTTATATACCCGGATTATACGATCTGTTAAAAAAAATACCTATAATAAAAAGCTGCATAACCTTAATACGCTGGTATTCTTTTTATATCTTGCCGGTAATATTGTTGGGAACTATTGGTTTCGCTCGATTAAAAATTGCAAATAAAATAAAAATTTGTTCCGCTCTTATTTGCATATTTTTTATTATTATTTCCAATGGCGTTTCCGACAAAACTTATTATCATAACCAGCATTTTGCACCTTCAAGAACATTAAAAATTTATGATAACGCAGTCCGACATAATTACATTCCGCCTATAAAACATGCTGCCGACAGAATAAAAACACAATACAATACGTTAGAAGGAGACGATCTTTTAATTGGGTTCGGCGTTTCAAATATAGAGTGCTATGAAGCTTTATTCGGATATAAGCACGAATTTTTTCCTCAAAAAAATAAGCTTTATCCTGCAAGCATCTACAAATTAAAAGACAATTATTTTAACATGACAAATCCCGCTTGTTATACCTTTCCAAACGCAAATTCATGCAAACCCGGGGATAACTTTAGAGCGGATCAACAAAAAGAGCTTGAAAATTTTGCAAGTTATAAGCCTTTTAAATTCAAACTGCCTACAATACAAAAAATTGCAAATAAAATAAGCTTTATCAGCTTAAGCTGGGCTACATTATTTTTAATATATTTTGCGGGGGAATTAATTTTAACCGCTTATAAAAAAAAAGGCGCCGCCAAAAAGCGAGGCGCGACGAAACCCCTTAATTAAATTTTAAAAAAGAGGACAAGTTATGAAAAAACTATTCGGCACAGACGGAATTAGAGGATTTGCAAATAAAGAACCGATGACATCCGAAACCGTTTTAAAAATAGGAAAAGCAATTGCTTATTACTGCATAAAAAAGCAAAAAAATCCTCGAATAATAATAGCGAAAGATACCAGAATATCCGGAGATACAATAATGTATGCTTTAACTTCCGGCATAACTTCCATGGGATTAGAAGTTGCATTTGCGGGAACAATTCCAACCCCCGCGTTGGCGTTTTTAACCAAAACTTTAAATTACGGATTAGGAGTTATGATAACCGCCTCGCATAATCCTTTTTACGACAACGGAATAAAGCTTGTAGGCGATAACGGATATAAACTATCCGACCTTCAAGAAGAAAAAATCGAAAAAATAATATTAGACGCCAATAACCGACCTTCGTCCTCCGACATAAGCAAAACCGGACAAACCCATATTTTGAAAGACCCGTTAAAAAAGTATATTGACTTTCTTAAAAAAAGCGCGCAAATCAACAAACTAAAAAAAAATATAAAAATTGTTGCAGACTGCGCAAACGGAGCCGGTTCTTTTGCCCTTTTTAGACTTTTTAGCGAGTTAAACATAAAAGCCCAAATATTATTCGACAAGCCCAACGGAACAAACATAAACGAAAAATGCGGCTCCGAACATCCCGAAACTCTTGCCGCAAAAGTTATTGAAACAAACGCGGATATAGGAATTGCTTTGGATGGAGATGCAGACAGGCTCGCGGCTATCGACGAAAAAGGAAACACAATTCATGGAGACGCGCTTGCGGCAATATACGCCAAAGATTATCAGGATAAAAACAGACTTAAAAACAATTCCGTAGTTACTACAATAATGAGCAACGCCGGGCTTGGAGCGACATTTAAAAAAATGAACATTACCCATTATAAAGCCGGTGTCGGAGACAAATATGTTATGGAAAAAATGTTAGAGACCGGTTCCGTATTCGGAGGCGAATATTCCGGGCACATAATATTCGGAGATAATCATACCGCAGGAGACGGACTTCTTGCTTTATTAAAGCTTATAAAAATAATAGAGCAAACAGGCAAGCCCCTTTCCGAGCTTGCAAAAATAGTAACAATAATGCCTCAAATCGTTATAAACGTAAATGTTGCAAGCAAGCCGGACATAAGCAAAATACCCCAAATTTCCAACGCCATAAAAACCGCCGAACAAAAATTAAAAAACAACGGAAGAGTTTTGGTAAGATATTCCGGAACCCAGCCGAAATGTAGAGTAATGGTTGAAGCCCAAGATAAAAACAAGGCGCGGGAAATCTGCAAAAACATTGCGGATATTATAAAAAATAATATCAAATAACCTATTAAATTATTTCTTATAACTCTAATGGTTTTAATAAAAACCTGTGAAATTATTAACAGTTGCCAAGCTGAAGCGGATTAGCTATAACCACTATAATCAAAAAAGAAAAACAATTAATATAAAACGGTTGTTATGCAGACAAATAATATAGAATTACCAAATAATATAAAAAATCCGATAATATCCGCTTTTGAGTCAATCGGTTATTCCGAAAATATGTTTTCTTATAATGTAGGTCTGATAGGAAAAAACCAAGAGTTTGTCAAAGCGGATATAGTGGCGTATTCAAGCGCTTTGCGCAAAGATTCGGATACTGCTGTAATAGGCGTTAAGGCGGTTAAAAATATTGATAATATCCAATACTCCGATCTTTTAAATTTCGCTTCTTTGGCATCTCCGATTGTAATTTTTCCCGAATACAAAAGCGCAAGTCCAAAATTAAAAGTTTTCGGACTTAGTACAAAAGATTATTTTGATACATTGAAAAATGATCTCGCTCATACGGTTTTTCTTGATAAATTTGAAGAATACATAAAAAATCGGCAAGATCAGTTTAGCCCCCGTTGTCTTGAAAGGGCAAAAATAAATCCCGATCCTCTTACCTTATTTGACGTATTTCCCAACCTAACAGGCTGGTCGGAAGAAATTACCCGAAAAGAACTGATTAATAAGTTTCAAAGCGTTGTAAAAAATATATGCTCCGATAGAACGCCGGAACAACAGCAAAATATTATTCAAGCTTCAATTAAGCTACTCGGAGCAAGAATTCTTCGGGATAGAGAAAAAACATGCAATAACTGGGGCCTTAATTCCGCAGTCGAGCTTTTTAAACAGGCAAATAATTTTTTACCCGGATATTTTGATATTCCGAATAAAACCGCAGAAATGCTTAATCCGCTTATTGAGAGATTTAATTCCAATTATGATTTATCTCAGATAAGCATGGAAACACTCGGAAGATTTTATGAGGCTGCATTTGTTACTAAAGAAAGCCGACAGCAATTCGGAACACATTATACTCCCTTTAATCTGGCAAAGACCCTTTTAAAACGAATGCCAATAGAAGAATTGCCTCCAAACAAACGTATTCTATGCGATCCTACTTGCGGTTCCGGAAGCTTGCTTGCCGCAGGATACGAAAGACTTACGGAAGCTACTTATAAAAATATTCCGCTGGATAAAAGGCATTCTAAATTGGTAAATTCCATATTCGGCAACGACATAGATAACTTTGCATCCGAAATTGCCCGCATGACCTTAATGCTTTTTTATCCGCCGCATCAAAACAATTGGAAAATTTTCAATCTAAATGCAGAAGAAAAAAGCTTCGGGCAAAAATGGATATGGCATATCAAAAACAAACCTACAATTATTGTTGCAAATCCGCCTTTCGGAGGAGTAGGCGGAATGAAACATGGAAATGTAAAACGAACCAGAAATCAGAGAGATCGCAGCGCTTTTATTCTTAACCGGTCTCTTGATATTTTAGAAGAAGGGGGATTGCTCGGAATTATAGTTACCGGAACTATGCTTGATCAGCAGGCGGAAAAGGATATAAGGCAAAGGATATTAAAAGAGTATCAATTACTGGAACAATGGGATATTCCGGTCGGCTGGTTTAATAAGGTAACTCGTCCTGCGGTAGCGTGGATAATAAGAAAAAATCCTCCTTTATCCAAGCATATTTATTATATTCCATTATCCGATGTTCCCGCTCCCGAAAAACAAGCAAAGAACTATGATACGACGACAATAGATATAGATAATAATAACGGCGATCTTGTTCCTACGGTTTTTACGAGCATATTAGAAAAAATAGAGAATAACCAAAAAAAAATAACGGATTATTATTTAATAAAAAACGGAATGCGCCTTAAAAATGAAGCTATAAAAAAAGAAAGAAATGAGAATAGTCATCCATATAGCGGTAATGCAATAGGAACTACTCCTTTTTCACATTTTGAAGACGGTAGAAACGGCTGGGTTGATTTAACAAAAGATGATAATTTTCCTAAAGGTGATCCGAGGCGGGAACTTAGAGAATTTTTACTTAAAAAAAATATTTTTCTATTGATGAGGGTAAATAGAAATAATCCCAATATATATAAATGGGGTTCCGTTGCCCTTATAAATACGCCTAAAAAAAATCAACAACCTATTTGTTTTTTCAAAATACGATGAGCAAATGTCATCTCTTTATGCTTTATGGGCTCTTTTTAATCATCCATTAGCAAGTTTATAGTTTCACGAACGCTTGAGGGTTCAAAAGATTACGACTGAAAAATTAAAAAGCTTGCCTTTGCCAAATAGATGGGAGCAATCGGTTAAAGAGTTATCCGATAAAGCTATGACGCTTATAAACAAAGTAAAAGAACAATCCGGCTTTATTGATGATTTTATCCAAAGTTTAATTAAACAGATAGATGATATAATATATAAAATATACGGAATTAAGGAGACCGAGCGAAAAAAAATCGAAGATTACCTTGATATGAGCAAGCGTCCTTTGACTAAAAATTTTATTTTGCAGGTAAAAAAGAAAACAGAAAAAACAAAATCGCCGGTTGTTCGGCCCAAATATAAATATGATAATTGGAGAACCACTTTTGAAGTATCCGAAGTTTTTTTTGAAGAGCAAAAAATAAAAATAGCGATAGACGGATTAAATATTAGTTTATCCGATTATTCGGATTCCGAAGACGGTTTAATCCTTAAAATAATTCCGGCAATGCCGGGATGGATGCTTAAAAAAGGAACAATGGGATGGATAGAGCTTATGACCCGTTCCGCGGAAGATTTAATAAATTCTCCCGAACAATATATGATTGATTTCACCCTTTTTAAAAATGATTATGAAACCGACCAAGAAATAGATAAATTTTTCGATTCAATAATGCATAAAAAAAAGGGAAACATATAAGCTGATGAGTAATAATCCGTATGATTATGAGGCAATATTTTTTGACGTAGGGCAAGGCGACGCCTCTTTAATACGCGAAATTGCAACGGATAAATCGGTTTTAATAGACGCCGCAAAAAACGGACAAAAAGTTTGTAATTTTTTAAAACTGCATCCAAAGCTTAAAGCTATCTTTGTAACGCATTGGGATAAAGATCATATTGAAGGGCTTCCTGAAATTATCGGTTGGTTAATAAATAATAGGGAAGAAAAAACAAAGATTTTTATCAACATTCAAAATGATAATACAAAAATTGCAAAAAGATTTAAAAGAGTGTTGAAATCTGCTTATAATAAAGGGCGCATTGAAATAGAGTCTGCTTTTAATGAAAAGGAATCCGTAAAAAAAATAAAACAGATCGGCGGAGAATTTTATATATTATGGCCGCCTTATCCGGAGCTAACATTTAATAATAACAGAAACACTACCTCTCTTATACTACGATTTCAAAAAAAATCCGTTAAAATGCTTTTCGGAGGAGATGCCCAAGGAAACATATGGAAACAGATCAATACAAACCAACTTCAAGCCAACCTGCTTAAATATCCGCATCACGGGGGAAAACTTAAAAAAGGAAAAAAGGATTGCTCTGCCGAAGAACTTATATCAAACGTAGCTCCGAAATATATAATAGTTTCTTACGGTAAAAATAATCAACACGGTCATCCTTCCGAAGAATTTAAAAAAGCGCAAAAAAAATTCGATAAAATAAAATTTTTCTTTACGCCGGACGGAACAATTACCGCAAATATTCAAAGTAACGCCGGCGAAATAAACTTTGAAAAATCTGCATAAACTTAACCTCTCAATAATTTAACATTTTGTATTTATAATTTCGATGAAACGAATTTTATTTCGACTATCTATATACTGTACGCAAAAAAAACCTTGCGTTTATTTTTTTTAAAACAACAGGACTTTTAACAGTTATGAATAAAAAAATTCTTGCTTAAAATAATGGGAATTTTTAAACAATTATAAATAAGGGAAGTTTGTCGTATAACAAAGCAGTTTGTTTGTTTGCAAGGCGAAAAAATTTTTTAACCGGAGGAATACTACGAGTATTTCGAGGATTAAAAAATTTTTTCAACGCCGCAAACAAGCAAACTGCGAAGTTATACGGCAAACTTTAAATAAATGAAGCTGTCAAAGATGATATACATAGAAAAAGACATAGAGAACCATCCCGAAACATTAGAAATAGTATCTGCAAGCAATACAAAAATAAAAGTAATTAAAGATACCGCAAAACTCTTCAAACAAATATCCACAGCTTCGGATCCTATAGAGGCGGGAAAAAAAATACTCCTTCTTTCTCAAAACAAAGGACCCTTTTTAAAAAAATGTCCGGGAACAAAAAATTATCTATGCTGCGGATATAAAATACTTCATCTTGCAAGCTTTTGCACAATGGATTGCTCATACTGCATATTACAAGCATATTTTCATCCTCCCCTACTTCGATACTTTGTTAATACGCAAGACATGGAAAAAGAATTAGATACGCTATTTGCCGAAAAAAAAATATACAGAATAGGCACGGGCGAGTTTAGCGACAGCCTAATCTTTGAAAAACATACAAACATATCCGCCCGCCTTACCGAAAAATTCGGCAAACAAAACCATTGCGTATTAGAGCTAAAAACAAAAACCGTAAACATAAAAAACCAGTTGCGGCTTAATCATAATCGAAAAACAATAATGTCTTGGTCGCTAAATACCGAAAAAGTTATAAATACAGAAGAAAGAGGAACCGCTTCGCTTGAGGCAAGGTTAAACGCCGCAGCGCAATGCGAAAAACAGGGTTATCCTCTCGCTTTTCATTTTGACCCCGTCATAATATACAAAGATTGCGAACAAGATTACAAAGAAGTAATAACAAGACTTTTTAAAAGCGTATCAAAGGATAACATAGTATGGATAAGCATAGGAACATTTCGTTACATCCCAACCCTAAAAAACATAATCGAAAACAGATTTAAAAATTCTAAAATCATATACGGAGAGTTTATAAAAGGGCTTGATAATAAAATGCGGTATTTCAAGCCCATAAGAATAGAATTCTACAAAAAAATAATAGACTACATAAAACAAATTGCGCCCAACGTTTTAATCTACTTTTGCATGGAAGACGAGCAAGCGTGGCAAAAAAGCTTTGGTTTTACTCCGGAACAAAGAGGAGGGCTTTCCGCTATGCTCGATAAAAGCGCAAAACGCATTTGCAATTTACAATAAAATTATAAAGACAAAAATAAAAAATAAATCATTCGCTTTACTCGACAAAACAGGCAATAATTTATTTACGCTTTGCTCCGCAAGGCATAACAGAATAGGAAAATTTTTAAATGAAAAAAAAAGATAAATTTACAAAAATATTATGCACAATAGGTCCCGTTTCAAACAATAAAAACATAATTGAAAAAATGTATAAAAACGGTATGAACGGCGTCCGCATAAATACGGCTCACGGAAATTTTAAGGAATATCAAAAAACCATAGATATGGTTAGAAGCATAATCAACGTTCCTATTGTTTTGGATATTAAAGGACCGGAGCTTAGAATACGGCTTGCGCAAAAAATATCCGTAAGCAAAAATACGGAGTTTAAAATATACGGTTCTTTAAATAATACCTCTCCTTATTTTAGTTTTAATATTATAAAAGATATATCCGTAGGCGACGAAATATTAATAGACGACGGCAAATATATTTGCAAAATAATCAAAAAAGCAAAAAATTTTGTTATTGTAGCGTCAAAGCAGGATATAGAGCTAATTCCGAATAAAAGCCTCAACATACCAAAAAAAGCGTTATCTTTGCCCTCGCTTAGCCAAAAAGATATTGAAGCGGTTGAATTCGCAAAAAAAAACAACATAGAATATATCGCCCTATCTTTTGTAAGAGATAAAAGCGATTTAATAAATTTGCAAAAAAAAATAGCAAATACCGAAATTAAAATAATAGCAAAAATTGAAAATCAACAAGGCGTAGCAAACATAGAGGAAATAATTGAAAACTGCGAAGGAGTTATGATTGCAAGAGGAGACCTTGGCGTTGAATTATCCATAAAAAAAATCCCTCAAATTCAAAAAGAAATAATCTCAAAATGCAACGGCGCCGGAAAAATCAGCATAGTAGCAACCCAAATATTAGAAACAATGGTAAACAATCCAAGCCCCACGCGAGCCGAAGTATCCGACATCACAAGCGCCATATTAGACGGCGCAGATTGCTTAATGCTTTCTCAAGAAACCACAATAGGCAAATTTCCGGTCGAATGCGCTCGCCAAATGTCCGAAATAGCAATCGAAACCGAAAAAAACGTTATCCCCAAAAAAATAAAAATAAATAAAAACGATATATCCGAAAACCTATCTAGCGCCGCGGCAAAACTTGCAAAAAAACTACCCGTAAAAAAAATCATCTGCATGACCCGATCCGGATATACCGCAAAAAACATCGTAAAACATAGAGTTAATAAGCCCGTTATTGCAATAACTTCTAATTTACAAATCCAAAAACAATTAATGCTTTGCTATTCAATAGAACCCTTTGCATATTCCGGCAACATGGAAAAATATTCTATAATCGCCATAGTAAAACAGCTTTTAGAAGATAAAATAGTCGAAAAAAAAGGATACATTCTATTTACTACAGGCAGACACTCCAAAGAAAGCAAAAGAACAACCACAATAGAAGTTCATGAAGTAAAAGACCTGTTAGATTATATAGGACTGCCCGCTTAAAATTAAAAAAAGTTAAAATTTGTAATTTCGATAAAATCATGCAAAAAAAGACTACAAATACTCTTTTTAAAAAAGGATACAAAATGAACATTGCAAAATCGTATATAACAGACGAAAACGGAAAAATAAAAAGCGTTATACTCGACTACAAGCTATATCAAAAAATAGAAGAAATTTTTCTTGATATAGATTTGGCAAAAGTCGAGAATAAAGAGGAGACAAGTTTTTTGATTACGGAAGAGCAAAAGTCGGAGCTTGATAGGCGTTTGGCTGCTTATCAAACAGATAAAAACAAAGGACGTCCGGCAAGCGAAGCAATAGCGGAAATTAGAAAGCGCTTATGAATAATACCGTATATCTTCGTCCCGACGCGGAAACCGATATTGCAGAGGCTGCCGTATGGTATCGGAAGCATAGCAAAAAACTCTTAAGTTCATTAGAAAAAATAACGAATGATCCGTGTATTTATCCTGTAGTTCATAGGCATATCCGCAGGGTATTAGTTAATAGGTTCCCATTTGGAATTTATTATCAAATAGAGGGTTATTCGATTTCGGTTATTGCGGTTATGCATGGCAGCCGACATCCCAAGCGGTGGCGGCAAAGAATTTAAATTCGCAGTTTTTGCTTGCCGTCTCGAATTTTTGTTTTTGTAACTTCAATACTATTTTTTACCTTTTTTGTGTCAGGATGATGTGTCAGGATGATTCGCTCCGTAAGACTGCATCCAAATTTTTTCCGCTTTGTCAAAATAGTCAAGAGCGCTATCATATTTTTTTAACTCTCTATATGCGACGCCGAGATTGTTATAGCATATAGCGGTTTTTGCATGATTATCTCCGTAGATTTTTATATGAATGGGTATGGATTTTTGATAATATTCTATAGCTGTTTCATATTGTTCTGATGCATGACATGTCATACCGAGATTATTTAAGAATACCGCAATGCTTATGTGATTATCTCCGTAAGCATTTATATTAATATTTAAGGCTTTTTTGATATATTGTATAGCCTGCTCATTTTGTTCTAACTCTCTATATACGACGCCGAGATTGTTTAAGCATAGAGCATATTTGGGATGGTCATCTCCGAATATTTTTTGATAAATAGTTAAAGCTTGGTTATAGTATTCTATAGCTTGTTCATACTTTTTTG
>JAFDMD010000130.1 GCA_019306185.1 Deltaproteobacteria bacterium | reverse complement strand
TCGGATGTATCTCATATTCTCTTGATAATTCTGCTACTGTTACTCCTTCTCTTAACGCCTCTATTGCTATACGAGCCTTCTCTTTATTACTTCTTCTACTTTTTTTTATTCTACCCCCCCTTGTTGTTTGATTCGCTTACTTCCTATTTGAGCATATCTCCTCTTTACTGTCCAATTTTTTGGGCGCAGTATAGTCATCTGTTTTTTCATCGCATTATAGGAGCTTGCGTTATCTATAAACATATTATTTTCTTCAAAGGGTATTTTAAAAAAGAAAGCCTCTTGCCTTGCTACGCTTTTTTCCGAAGTTCTACTGTCTATAAAATAAAGCCCTTCTTTTTGCAGTAATAAAAAAATTCGGTCCATATAATAAGGCAGGGTTGTAAGTTTTGATCCCATGTGGTTGTTAACCCCTTTTATATAAAGGACGGCATTTATGTTTTTATTTAAAACTTTTTGAAATTTCTCGTAGCTCATAGAGGATAGCAAAGCGTCTTTGCCGGGGTTTTTATCAGGATATTCGTTTGGTTCCATAGGGAGATGAAGCATAACCTCAATCCCTTTATTACGGGTATATTCCGCAATTTTTTTTGCGTAAGGAGCAAAAGGAAGAATTGCATAGGTAATATCGGCGTCAAGTTTAAAAAATTTTCCCGCCTCTTTAAACGAATATCCCGTATCGTCTATTATAATTGCGAGTATCGGCTTTTTAAAATGTTTTCTTTTGTCTGTTTTATTTAAGCCGAAATAATATAAAAATCCGTTGCGTTTTAAAATATTTTCTTCGGTTTTATATTCGGCATAGCCTATTTTAATTATTAAAAAAGATAAGACTATGCAAAAACTTTTTCTTATTTGACATAGCGTTATTACATAAACTTTGAATATATCCTTTATAATTTTTTTTATTTCTTATTCTTTTTTGTCCCGTTCTATTATAAATCGATTATAGCCTACAAGCAGATCGAGCCCTCTTTTCACCTGACTATCAGCCAAAAGATTTTCAATAATTAATTCGCCGTATGCATGCTCTTCCTCTTTTGTCTGTTTCTCCTCTTTAATAGCGGGCTCGGCTTCTATATGGTTTACAAGGTCCTTTTCTTTAATTCTGTTTTCTTCCGGATTTTCTTCTTCTTTTAAAAATTTATACGCCTCTTCAATATCCGGCTCTATTCCTTTTGCCTGTATTGATTTTCCGCTGGGAGTATAATATTTTGCAATGGTTAGTTTAAGAGCGTATCCGTTATTAAGTCTTTTAACGTTTTGAACCGATCCTTTTCCGAATGTTCTTGTTCCTAATATTAAAGCTCGTTTATTATCCTGCAAAGCTCCCGCCACTATCTCTGAAGCGCTTGCGCTGCCTCCGTTTGCCAACACTATAATAGGATATGCTTGAATATCGCCATTATTCGATCTGTTTGCGGTATATACCTTTTGGTCCGTAGATTCTCTCCCTTTTACCGTAAGTATTTTTCCTTTTTCCAAAAAGATGTCGGCTACCGTTATAGACTGTTCCAAAAGCCCTCCCGGATTATTCCTCAAATCAAGAAGCAGTCCTTTTAATCCGTTATTTTCCTTATTTAACTTTTGTAACGCATTTATAGTATCTAAAGTGGTATTTTCCTGAAAATTGGTTATTCTCACATAACCGTATCCGGATTGTAATGTAGCGTATTTTACGCTGTGTATAGGAATAATATCTCTTGTTATTGTAAATTCTATAGGCTGCGTAGCCTCTTCCCTTACTACTGCTATGGTTACGGTAGTCCCTTTTTTGCCTCGCAACAGGCTAACCGCTTCCGACAAACTCATACCTTGAGTGGTGTTGCCGTCTATTTTAATTATTATATCATTCGATTTAACGCCTATTTTATAAGCCGGAGTTCCTTCTATGGGAGATATTACGGTAAGCAACTCGTCTTTTAGCGTAATCACAATTCCAAGCCCGCCGAATTTTCCTTTTGTGCTTATGCTCAGCTGTTTCAGATCTTCTGGAGTAAGCAGGTCGGAATGAGGATCCAAGCTTTTCACCATACCTTTTGTAGCTTCCTCTATAAGCTTATCAGTCTCCATATGATCGACATAATTTTTTTCAATCATATCTATCACTTCGGTAAATAGTTTAAGCTGTTTATAAGGCGCTTCATCGCTTGCTATCGCGTGAAAATTTCCAATTCCGGCAAATAACATTAAAGAAGATATAATTACGCCGATGATAATATTTTTTTTCATTATAAAACTCTCTTTCTAACCTTTTTTAAACCAATTCATAGGGTTTACGGGCTCGCCATGATGTCTTATCTCAAAATGAAGTTTTGTTCCGGTAATTGAGCCTCCGTCTCCTACGTTAGCCAATATATCTCCTGTTTTTACTGTGTCCCCTAACTTTTTACGCATACTTTCCGTATGAGCATAAAGCGTATAATAACTTTTTCCATGATCTATAATTATTACGTTTCCATAACCTTTTAACCAATCGGCAAAAATTATACTGCCGCCAAACACCGCTCGAACAATCCCGCCTCTTGCGGCTTTTATGGTTATTCCGCTGGAATAATTGGTTATATTTAAATCTTTATCGCGATAAGGTCCGAATTTTAAAACAATCTTTCCTTTAATAGGCATATCCAAACGCCCTTTATTAGCTTTAAAAGAGGGACCCTTTATTTTGTTATTCGGAGTATAGCTTTTTTTTCTGCCAAGAGCGGCTATTTTTTTATCAAGATTTTTTGCCGCCGCCTTAAGAGCCTTAACTGCCGCCATTTTAACCGACTTCTCCTTTTTTATTCTTGTAAGAAGCCGTTTTTTTTCTTGAGACTCTTTTTTTATGCCGTCTATATTTTTTTTAAGTTTTGCTTCGGTTCTTTTTTTTTCCTCCGAACGCGTCGCCAACTCCGTCTCCGCTTTTGCAAGCAAAGCCGCGTCTTTTATAAAGCCTTCTAAAGTAGCTTGATCGTATCCTATTATTTTATCCGTTAAGTATTTCAGTTCTAAAAATTGGTTCGTCGTTTCCGCAAACATTATAATGTTTGCCGTTCCCATATTATTCAATTTATAAACCGCAGCCAAACGACGTCCCGCATACTCTTTTGCTTTATCAAGCTTTTTTTTTAATTTATCCTTTTCAACTTTAATCGCCTTTACCCGCTTTGATATGTCATTTAACTCCTTTTCATAAACGTTCTTTTCCGCCCTTTTTTTATTCAAAACAATATCGGTTTTATCTAACGAATTTATAATATCCTTTTCTTTTTTAGCTATTTTTTTTAAGCTTTTTTTATTATCCTTTATTTTTTTATTAATTACTTCAGCTTCTTTTTTGAGATTAGAAGATTTAGGAGCAGAAAAGCCCGCGTCCGCAAAAAAGCAGCTTATAATAAATATAACCGTAAAAAAGCTTATACTTTTAAAAATTGTTTTAAGGATATAAAACATCCGCCCCATCCGACAAGAACGCCTCCGAAAATAATTTCGGCTAACATTTTTAAATTTAAAAAATCTATCATAAAGGTATCCGGCAAAAAGCCTTTTAATATATCCGCGGGCATCATATTAAAAATTATATATGTTATGAAAATTCCGAGAGCTCCGCCGAGTATTCCGTATATAAAAGACTGTATATAAAAAGGAGCGGTTATAAAAGCGTCGTTTGCCCCTACAAGCCGCATAATTTCAATTTCTTCGCGTCTTGAATATAAAACAAGCCGTATTGTATTGCCCGCAAAAAATATAGCCGCCGCAAAAAATACGGAGCCTGTAACTATTGCCAATAATTTTAATAAAGAGAATATTCCGTTAAATTTTTCTATCCATTTTTGAGCATATAAAATATCCTCTATGCCCTCGATATTTTTTAACTTTTCTACTATGCTTTTAATATCGCCTGATATATAGGCGGGATTAACCATAATCTGATAAGCGTCCGGAAGAGGATTTTTTTCAAAAGAATCGAATAAAAAAGCATAAGAATCCGCAGCTGTTTTGAAGTTATTTAAAGCTTTTTCTTTAGATATAAAGTTTATTCCTTCGACTCCTTTGATTTTAGATATTTCGGATTCTATATTTAAAAAATACTTTTCGCTGTTTCCCTGTTTTAGATAAATCATAATTTTTACGTTTTTTTTAAAAGAATCCGCAATTTTGCCGGTATTTACAAAAATAAGCATAAACATGCTTATTATAAGAGCGGCAAAAGATATGGTAATAATAGTGGAAAAGGCTAAAAACTTGTGTTGTTTTATATCTGTAATTCCCTTTTCCAAACCGTAAAACATTATCGAATATGCCTCCTATTTTTATAAAATTTTTATTTCTATTACTCTTTTTATTATTTTTTGCAAGAAAAAACCTTTAAATAACAAAAACTTTTGTCCGTTTGCAAAACCCTTGCTCAACAAAGCGGCTTATGCGAGTTTAAGGCAAAAACCGGATAAATTAAAAAGTTGAACAAGGTTTTTTATTCTCCGTAACGACCTATTATTGATATACTACAAACATTCATAAAAGGAAAGCCTCATATATTATGGGTTAAGCCGAGTCTCGGATTTTCAAGCTGTCTGTCTTCGGCTCTTCCGTTTATTTGAAGATATATTTCATAGATCATTCTAATACCGGAAGCGCCGACCGGATGTCCGAAACATTTTAAGCCTCCGTCAACCTGACATGGCACGCCTCCTGTTTTAAGATCGTAAAATCCGTCTAAAATATCTTTAACCGCCTCCCCTTTTTTCGATATAAAAAGGTCTTCCATAGTTACAAGTTCGGTAATGGAAAAGCAGTCATGAACCTCTATTAAGGAAAGTTCTTTTTTCGGATCTTTTATTCCCGCCTCTTTATAAGCTTTTTGGCTGCATACCTCGGTAGTCATAAAATGATCTCCGTCCCACTCGTTATAAGCCGCCTCTTCGCCGCTGCTTAAAGCGAGCTGTAATGCTTTAACCGAAACTAAATTTTTTGTTTTGCCCATTTTTTTTGCTATTTCCGGCGTAGTTACTATAGTCGCTTACTCCGCAACAGTCGTATAATCCCAAAGGATGAGCTATCATAGGCGCGTTTAATACCTGATCTATGGTTATCTCTTTTCTTAAATGCGCTTTTGGATTTTTCACTCCGTTTGCATGACTTTTCACCGATATATGAGCCATTGCTCTCTTTAAATCTTTTTCCTCTATCTTATGCTTATCGCAATATGCGCTTGCAAGCTGCGCAAAAGATCCCGGAGCGGTCATATTCGGAAACCACTGCCAATTTAATGTTCCGGAATTGGAACCCGTAAGACTGGGAAGCCCTCCGAAACCGGTATCTTTAAGTTTTTCCATTCCCATTGCAAGACATATATCATAAGCTCCGGAAGCCACTGCATAACATGCTCCCCTAAAAGCTTCCGTTCCGGTAGCGCAATAATTTTCGACTCTTGTAACCGGAATAAAAGGCAGCCTTAAAGCCGTAGCGTAAGGTATTCCTGTTTTTCCTACGCTCTCCTCCTCAAAACATACCCCGAACCATGCGGCGTCTATCTGTTTTTTTTCTATGCCCGCATCTCCAAGCGCCTCGGTTAAAGCCTCTACCATAAGTTCTTCGCCTCCGGCATCCCATCGTTCTCCGAATTTTGTGCAACCCATGCCTATAATTGCGATTTTATCTTTTATGCCTGTAGCCATTATTTTCTCCTTATCTACCAAAGCGCAACCTTATATTCGGCCGCTTCCGATAAAACTAATATTCTATTTTTTCAACACCGGAACCGCTTTCCAAAAGTAATTCGCCATACCCCGTTCTTTATCCGTATTTCTGCGCTTAAATTCCATTTTTACGGGCAGTCCCACTTTAAGATCGTCTTTTACGCAATCGGTAAAATCCGCGACAAAACGCCCGCCGTTATCAAACTGAACAAGTCCGTATAAAGCCGGAGGATCAACGGATACGGCAAGCATATCCGCTGTAAAGGTTTTAATTTTAGCGGGCTGGTCTGCCCAAACTCAAAATCTTTCTGAGAGCCTATGGCGCCGCATTTGGGATTTACGCATATGTCCATTTTAGGAAACTGTCGGACGTCGCATTTTGAGCATACGCCGCCAACAAGCCCCAGTATCATTTTGTTTTTTCTGTAAAGCGCTGTCATTGCGGTCTGATTAGGCGCTTCGGCTCTTATTCCCATCTCGGTTTTAACCAAATCTCGAAATTGAAGCCATTTCGGATAATTATCCGTAGTTTTTTTATTGGCAATAGAAGCCGAAAAACTTTTCCGTTTTGCAAATTTCTTAATATGCTCGGTAACCGTAAAATATAACGCGCTGCATCCTTGTCCGTATCCCGCCGCAAGAATTCTATCGCCGGGTTTTGCATTTTCAAGCGCGGAGCAAAGCATTATAAAAGGGTGAGCCGC
>JAFDMD010000025.1 GCA_019306185.1 Deltaproteobacteria bacterium | reverse complement strand
ATTACCATAGCTCCGGGCTTTGTAGTAACTCCGGAAATAGGAAGAGTAGATTACAAAAGCAAAGCCGGAATTGACGAAGGGGATATGACCTATTTCGGCGCAAAATGGCAGATTGATTTTTAAAAACCGATTTAATTAAAAAATATTTCAAATAAAAAAAGCGGGATAAAAAACGACATTCCGCTTTTTTTATAATATATGCCGCGCCAACACTCCTTCCGGCTATTTTGAACAAAGCAAAAAAACCCTTTATTATTCTGATAATCATCCTTACGTCAGTTTATATTTTTTATTATAAAATTCCCCTTTAACATTTTTTTATTGATTTTTTAAAATATTATAGTAGATATAAGCAATATATCAGGTAAAGGAGAAAAATTTGTCAACATGTTCCCGCATAAACATATTAATTTTATTGGATTTTTAATATAGGGACAAACTTAACAAAATAAAGGAGAAATATAATGAAAAAAATATTGGCTATATTCGCGATTACCGCTTTACTAAGCGCATTTGCTTTAACAACGGCGGCGTCCGAATTTAATTTTTACGGAAGTATCAGATATAACACAATCAGCATAGATAAAGAAGGCAACAATGAAAGCTTTTATGGCGAAACCGGCACTAGTGCCTATGCGCCCTCCAAATCGGACCGAGATACCGGTTGGGGACTATGGGGACACAGTAGAGTAGGCGCCGCAATAAAACTTTCCGATCAGCTTACCGGAGTTTTTGAACTCGGAATAGGGGACGGAACGTTAGGACTCAGACATTACTATGGCGAATATGATTTCGGATACGGCAAAATTCTCGTCGGTCAAACATGGCATCCTTCAAGCGCAATAGCCTGTTACAGCAGCCAGATATGGGACGGCGACGACGGACTTGGCGAGCATGGGGCATTTTATGGCGGCCGTAGCGAAATGATTAAACTTTCATTCGGCAATTTCGGACTATATTTTATCGAGCCGGTAGTAAAAGGCTTTGACAAGTACAGCGGAGCGACTCCATTCGGACAAAATAATCCCGAGTTCAACGGCGTAGTCGACGTTCCGGGCGATTATGACAAATCTATTCCGCAGATAGCGGCTTCTTATAGTTTTACTTATGACAAGCTTACCGTAGAAGGTATGGCGGCTTATCAACATTACGAATTTACCGACCAAAATCACACCCACGAAAGCGGCGACCCTCGTCCTACATATGAAAACTCTTTGGACGTAGACTCTCACTTCTTCAAAATCGGAGCGACGCTTAATTTGGATCCTTTTACCTTTTCAGGATCATATGGATGGGGCGACAACATAGACAACATGGGAATTTCAGCTTATTCGGCTTATGGCTATACTCCGACGGCTATTTTTTCAGACGGTTTAACGTCTCCGGCAGCATCTGATGGAAGCCCCTTCGGAATATATGACGTGGAAACTTACGGATATACCCTTGTAGCCGGAGTAAAAATAAATGATATGCTCAGTCTTGAAACAGGCTACGGTTACATAGACAATGAATCGGACAATTGGGCATATGCAAATAATTCGGACGCGCACTCCTATTATTTACAAGCGCGAATAAAAATTGTAGACGGTTTTGTAATAACTCCCGAAATAGGAAAAATAGAATATAACGATATTGACACCCTTGAATTCTCAAGCGCTACTCCTGAAAGCCGAGTGTACAACGGCGGCGATATTACCTATTTCGGCGCAAAATGGCAGATTGATTTCTAAGAATTTAACTTTAAATTATTAGATACCTTTACGCTGACATATTAAATAAAAAAGGGGCATAATTTTATTACGCCCCTTTTTTTGTTTCTTTTAAATGCTAAATCAACCGCATGGAATGCCTTAACAGGTTCAATAATTAGTAGACACGCTAAAATGATTGTAAAAGTATGCCATAAAGAATGATTAAGAAAGGCTATGTCCGAAGTTTATTTGCGTAGCGGCTTCTTCTTGTTGTCTATGAAGCGCTTTTCGGCTGGTTTTGCGTAAAAAAGTGTGAACTGGAAGCAAACAAACTCGGATATAGCCGAATCAATTTAAATTAGCATACGCTTATTACTCAGTCCAACAAATCTTTTCAAATCATTTTAAGGGATTCTTCGCTTCGATCGAAATGACAGGCAGATTTTTTTTGTCTGTTATTTTAACATAAGTTATTTTTGCTCGTTATTTCGACGAGTAAAGCGAGAAATCCCTTAATAAAAAACGATAAATAACAGATATTGGCAAAACCATTTATGCTTAAAATGCAGTTTTTTCAGCATTAACTAATTATAAAATCAAAAAGTTTAACGAATAAAGCGGGCGTCCCTCTTTATTCCAGCATCTCTTTTATAGTATAAAGTTCCGCTTTCACCTGTTTTATAACGGTTTCAAAATGTTCAGGGAGTTTTGTGGAATTTATATTTTTAAGATATTTCTTAGCTCCGGCTATTGTAAACATTTTATTATATAAAAGATCTTTTATAGCCAATATTTTTTCTACTTTTTTTTTAGTGTAAAGCCTCTGACCGCTTTGGGTTCTGATAGGAGCAATTCCGGGAAATTCGGTTTCCCAAAATCTGATAACCGAAGAATTTACCGAAGCGAGCTTGGCAACGTCTCCGATTTTAAAATAAAGTTTGTCTGCTGTTTTTATATCGGTTTTCATATTAAAATCCGTCTTATGTCGGCAAACCGGCGTTAAACTTTTTAAGCGTTCTTTTTACTATTCTTTGTTGAATAGGAGCTATCATGTCGTCTGTAAGAGTTTTATCGGACGCTTGATATGTTATTCTAAAGGATACGCTTTTTTTATCCGTAGGAATCGAATCGCCTTGATATACGTCGAAAATCTCCGCTTTGCGAAGAAAGCCGCCGTCTTTTTTGCCGGAAAGAATATATTCATAAATATCCGAAGCATTTATATCTTTGGAAACAATAAAAGTAGCGTCTCTTATTATAGCCGGAAATTTGGAAATATCTCCGCCGGTAATGACATCCGGTATAATTTCGGTTAAAAGTTTACAATTTATTTCAAAAACAAAAAGCTTCTGCTTTATGTCGTAAGCTTGCCTCGTTTCGTCTGCAATCTCTCCTACGATCCCAATTCGCCTATTGCCCGCCATAATTTTTGCGCAAGCTCCTTTTTCCATAAAAAAGGACTCTTCGGAAGGAATAGGAATAAAATCAACTTTCTCAACATGCATATATTGACAAAGAATTTCTATAACCCCTTTTATATCATAAAAATCAGCCTGTTCATCCTTATTATGCCATAAGCCCGTTCTTCTTGCGCCCGTCCATAAACCTGCCGCAAATTCCGTTTCTATCGGCATATCGGCATCTTTATCCGTTAAAAATATTTTTCCGGTTTCAAAAATTTTCAATCTCTTAACTTGGGACGCTATATTTGTAGAAGCGGTTTCAAGAAGAGACGGAATAAGGCAACTTCTCATAACCGCCTGCTCGGCAGATAAAGGATTTAATAAAAAAACCTGATCTCTTCTATAGTCTTGTTGAGGAAGCCTCAATTTATCGCATGAGTTTGTATCTATAAAACTATAGTTAATCACCTCGGAAAAGCCGAGTCCTTTCATAATCGTTTTGATATTATTTCTTAAGGTAATATTTTTTTGATAATCGGTTATTTGAATTGGCAAAACAGGAATTCTAACCGGAATTTTATCATATCCGTTTAATCGCGCTATCTCCTCTATAATATCCGCCGAACGGGTTATATCCACCCTAAAGGATGGCGGATACGCCAAAAGCCCCGTTTTTGAATCTTCAACCTTAAATTCTATGGATTCAAGCAGTTTTTTTATCCGTTTTTTATCAATAGAGATTCCAAGCAGCTTGGAAACGTCCGTTTCGGATATTTCAATAGGAGTTATTTTCTTTGAAATAAAATTTTTATCGATTATCCCTTTTATAATTTTTCCGCCGGAAATTTCGGCTATAAGAGCGGCGGCTCTTGTTAATGCAAATATCGTTCCTTCCGGATCTACGCCCCTTTCAAAACGGTAAGCCGAATCCGAATTAATGCCAAGTCTTTTTGAAGTTTTTCGCGTGGAAATAGGATTAAAATAAGCGCTTTCCAGCAATATTGTATTAGTATTATCCCTGATTTCCGAATTTAATCCGCCCATTACTCCCGCTACCGCCACAGGTTTTTCCCCGTCGCAGATCATAAGAGTTTCATTTTCAAGTTTTATTGTTTTATTGTCTAAAGTTATAAATTCCTGATTTTGACAAGCCTTTTTTACAACAATTCTATTTTCAAAAAGCAGATTAAAATCAAAAGCATGGAGCGGTTGCCCCGTTTCCAACATAACAAAATTTGTTATATCGACTATATTGTTTATAGGCTTTAATCCGGAGGCTTTTAAAGCGTTTGCAAGCCATAAAGGCGAAGGCGCGGTTTTAACCCCTTTAATAACTATGGCGGAGTATCGCGGACAAAGTTCTTTATCTTCAATAACAACCGAAGTTATATCCTCTATGGTTTCTTTACCTTCTTTATCTATAAAATTCTGGAATTCTATGTTCGGATATTTAACCTTTTTGCCTGTAATAGCTCCGATTTCTCTTGCAATTCCTATTACGCTTAAACAATCGGAGCGGTTCGGAGTAATGCTAACGTCAAAAATATAATCGGATAAGCTTAAGGCTTCGGAAAGAGGCGTTCCCGCTTTTAAAGTTTTATCCAACTCCATTATCCCGGAGCGTCCGTCTCCCAAACCGAGCTCCGCTTCGCTGCATAACATCCCTGCGGATTTAACTCCTCTGATAACAGTTTTTTTTATAACAAAATCCTCTTTTAATTTTGCTCCGGGCAAAGCAAGAGGAACGCGCATATTTAAATAAACGTTAGGAGCTCCGCATACTATAAAAACGGTTCTATCGCCGGCGTCCGCTTCGCAAATAGAAAGTTTATCCGCATTGGGATGCTTAACTATATTTTTTATTTCGCAAACGACTATTTTTTCAAGCCGAGCATAAGGATTATAAAAAGTTTCTACCTCTAAACCGGACATTGTAAGAGAAGCCGCCAATTTTTTCGGCGTCATATCAACAATATCAATATACTTTTTAAGCCTGTTTAAACTAACCAACATAATTAGAATTGTCCTATAAATCTTATATCGTTTTCAAAAAACTTTCTAATGTCGTCGATTCCGTATTTTAACATAGCAATTCTTTCAATACCCATTCCAAAAGCAAATCCGCTATATTTTTTAGAATCGTAACCCGCATTTTCAAACACCGCGGGATGAACCATTCCGGAACCAAGAATCTCTATCCAACCGGTATTAGAACATACGCGACAGCCTTTTCCGCCGCACATTACGCAGGATATATCAACTTCAGCGCTTGGCTCCGTAAAAGGGAAAAAACTTGGACGGAATCTCATTTTTGTATCCCGATCGAAAATCTGACCTATAAATACGGTTAAAACGCCTTTAAGATCGGCAAAAGAAATATTTTCATCTACAACAAGTCCTTCTACCTGATGAAACATAGGCGTATGAGTAATATCGGAGTCGCATCTGTAAACTTTGCCGGGAGCTATAATTTTAACCGGAGGTTTTACCTTTTCCATTACTCTTGCCTGCATAGGCGAAGTATGAGTTCTTAAAACAAAATTGTTTGCCGTATAAAAAGTGTCCTGCATATCTCTTGCGGGATGATCTTTAGGAATATTTAAGGCTTCGAAGTTATAATAATCGGTTTCTATTTCGGGGCCTTCGGCAATATCAAACCCAATTCGTAAAAAAATATCGCAAATTTCATTTCCGATAATCGTAATAGGATGCAGGCTTCCTTTATCCCCTTTTCTGCCGGGCAAAGTAACGTCTATGTTTTCGTCTCGTTCCTCTTGAGCGGCTTTTTCCTGCAACTCTTCAATCCTATTTTCAAACTCTTGCGCTAAAAAATTTTTAAGTTTATTTGCCTGTTTTCCCGCGGTCGGACGCTCGCTTGCCGGAAGATTCGAAACGTTTCTTAAAAATAAAGTTACAAAACCCTTTCGTCCTAAATATCGGACGGAAAGGGTTTTTATTGTTTCAATATCCGCAGCCGCTTCAAGCTCGCGACATGCTTCCTCTTGTATTTGCTTTATGCTTGTAATTTCTCGGCTCATCTTTTCCTTGTAAAGCCTTTTATGCAACCTCTTATTTTAACTGTTTTTTGGGATATGCGCAATTTTCAACGCTCCAAAACCTTAATCTGTTTACGCGTTTAAAATTTTGCCCGTTCAAAGAATAATGTCGCTCAAAAGGCTTTCATATTAATTTCCTTAAAAAAGCCCTTTTCAATATTTTTAAGCGGGCTTCAGCTGTTCTGCCGCAAGATCTGCAATTTTTGCAAATCCGTCGGAGTCATTTACCGCAATATGAGCTAAAACTTTTCTATCAAGCTCTACTTTGGCAAGTTTTAAACCGCGCATAAATTTACTATAAGATAAATCGTTTAAGCGCGCCGCCGCGTTTATTCTTACAATCCAAAGCCGTCTAAAATCTCTTTTGCGGGTTCGACGATCTCTGTATGAATAAGCAAGCGCTTTATCTACCGAATCCGCCGCCGTGCGAAAAAGCTTGCTTCTTCCTCCGCGGAACCCTTTTGCAAGCTTTAAAACTTTATTTCTTCGTCTTCTTGCCTTAAAACCTCTTTTAATTCGCATTTAAATATCTCCGTTAATTATCTTATCTATCCGTTAGGAAGCAAACGTTTTATCTCTTTATTATCCGCGCAACTTGCAGATTTTGCTAATCTTAAAGAACGTTTGCGCTTTCTGGTTTTTTTTGTTAAAATATGACTTGAGTTTGCTTTGGAAAAAACAAACTTGCCGGTTCCCGTTTTTCTAAAACGTTTTGCGGCGGATCTGTTGGTTTTAATTTTAGGCATAATATAAAAAACTCCTCAATGTTAATAAATCTATTATGAAATCACGGTAGAAAGCCATCCGAGTTTAATTGAATTGATGTCGGATAAAAATTTAACGCCAAACCTTTTAATTCTATCCGACGCTTACAACCTAACAAACAAAGGCGGTTTTCTATGAAAACTATTTAGGCGTAAGCAACATTACCATAACCCTGCCTTCGAATTTAGGCTTCTGTTCAATTACCGCGACATCGGCTACTCCGGATATGATCTTATTGAAAACCTCCTCGCCCATATTTTTAAGCATAACCTCTCTTCCTCTGAAAAAAAGAGTAACCTTAACCTTATCCTTCTTTGCTATAAATCGTCTGATATGATTTAATTTAACCTGAATATCATGCTCGTCTGTTTTAGGGCGGACTTTAATTTCTTTAACCTGCGCCGTATTCTGCTGTTTTTTGTTTCTACTCTGCCGTTTTGATAGCTCATACTTATACTTGCCGTAATCCATAACCTTACATACCGGCGGCTTCGCCATAGGCGAAATCTCTACCAAATCCATACCGAGAGATGCTGCAAGTTGAAGAGCTTTATGAATAGGGACAACCCCCATTTGACTGGAATCCGCTCCTATTACTCTGACTTCTCGAGCTTTTATTCTTTCATTTACGTTAATATTAATCCTCTTAGATTTTTCTCTGACTATAATGGCTATGCTTACCTCCCTAATAAAATATTATAAATAACGCTTTAAAAGCTTTACGGCAAATATTAATAACCGAAAACCTTTAACTTATACGACTCAAATATATTTAGTAGTTAAACCGACTTAATAAATAACAAGTGAAATAAATGCAAGAAAAAAATAAAAACCGATTTTAATATTGCCAAACCAATGGTATTAATTTATTAGACTTTTGATAAAAGATTAATATAATGATTATAACATAAATAGTAGCAAAAGTTTCAAATTATGTCTTTTCCTTTGCAAAATAACTTTCTTAAATATTTAGAAAAATTCAATATGTATTCGGAAAAATCCGAAAAAAACGGATTGGTTTTTGTAAGAGACAAAATAGAAGACTATAATAGAATAACAAAAGATTACAATGAAATAATTGCATTGGAACATGCCGAAAAATATAAGGCGGATGCCGTATATTTCAAACGTTTCAACGATGGAAAACCGTCAATTCCTCTTATTTACCTCTACGATTTTACTCTGATTGAAAAACAGAATAACGAACTGGCAAACCTCCATAAAAAACTATGGAATGCCTCTAAAGTTCCTCTGTTTTTTATTTTTTCAAATTCGGACGTTAAAATTTTTAGCTGCCTAAAACAACCTATAGATAAAAAAACCGGCGAACCCGCGCTGAATTTTATCGAACAAATAAAGCTCGCCTCGAATATAAAAAAAGAGGTTGAAAAAATAAAAAATTTTTTAGCGGAAAAATTTGATAACGGCTCCTTTTGGAACAATCCCGAATATAAAAATTCGTTTGATTTAAAAAAATCTGCTTATTTAACGTTATTACAACAGCTTAAATTAACAAGAAAAAAGATTATTGCAAAAAAAATTTTGAGCGAAAAGGTTGTAAAAAAGCTTCTTGTAATGTCTATTTTGGTAAAATATCTTGAAGAAAGAAAAGGCGAAAAGGGCAATACGGTTTTTCCCGAAGGTTTTTTCAGCGCTTTTACGGGTTCAAAAAATAAAGACGATTTTGCGGAAGTTTTAAAAACAAAAGGCGCCTGTTTAAAATTATTTGACGAATTAAGCGGTAAAAAACGATTTAACGGAGAGATATTTAGCTGGAAAGATAAGAAAGAAAGAGAAGAATTAAAAAATGCAGACCTTACGGTTTTTGTAAAACAGTTTTTTGACGGCAAGATGTCCGGCAGGCAATATACTTTTTGGAAATTATACTCTTTTAATGATCTGCCGATAGAATTAATAAGCAATATTTACGAAGACTTTTTAGGGAAAAAAGAAGGGGTTGTATATACTCCTCCTTATTTGGTAAATCTTCTTATTGACGAAGTAATGCCTATTGCAGATTTTGAAAAGAGGATTTTAAAATTATTGACCCTGCATGCGGTTCCGGCATCTTTTTGGTAGCCGCTTATCGCAGAATGATATGTTGGTGGAGAATTAGAAATAATTTTAAAAAGCCGAGCGCCTCAAATTTAACCGAATTAAAAGATATTTTAAAAAACAACATCTTCGGAGTCGATAAACACAAAGAGGCGGTTAGGCTGGCATTTTTTAGTTTAAGCCTTGTATTATTAGACGAATTGTCTCCTAAAGAGATATGGGAAAATCTCAAATTTGATAATCTGCTTGAAAACAATTTAATATCCAAAGATTTTTTTGAGCTTATCAATAATAATTTTTTTTCAAATAAATTCGATCTGATAATAGGAAATCCCCCTTTTATCAGCAAATTAACCTCTCAAGCTAAAAAAATAGAAAAGGAAAAGTCAAAAAAAAGACCTAAACTTCCCGATAATCAGATCGCCCTGCTGTTTCTTGAACAGGGAATGGGTTTGTGTAAAGATAAAGGAATACTATCTTTAATTATGCCGGCAGGAGCGCTTCTTTATAACAATAATTCTTATGAATTTAGAAAATATTTCTTCGGCAAATTTAATCTCCGCCAAATAATAGATTTTACGCCCTTATCCGGATTTCTTTTTCAAAGCGCAAATGTTTCTACCGCCGCGGTATTTATTGAAAACAAACCTTCGGAAAAAAAAGATATTCTCCACTTAACAGTAAGACGCACAAAACCTACCAAAGAAAAAATTTATTTTGAATCCGATTATTATGATTTTCATAAAATATCATATAAAGACGCAATGGGAAACAGACTTATATGGAAAGCAAACCTATTAGGCGGAGGCAGATTAAAACATATTGCCTCAAGGTTCCAAAAGGTAAGAAGTCTTAACGATTATTTGGAAGAAAAAAAGAATAAGGGATGGAAATTTGCAGAGGGTTATACCGCCAATAATAAAATAGAGCATAAACTCAATAAACTTAAAGCAAATAAGAATGACAACGAGTTTGAAAAACTGCAAAAAAAATACAAAACTCCCGATTATCTTTTAAATAAACCGACTATACATCCTAACGATTTTACCGAAGACGGCATTGATAATGATGAAATCAAAATATTAGCATCAAGATATCTTCGTCGCAGCGTAAAGGAAAACAAAGAAATTTTTAAACCGCCACATCTGTTAATCAAAAAAGTAGTGGGCAAAAAATCGATACCTATAGAATTTAGAGAGGATTATCTCTCTTTTTCAAATGACTTTATAGGAATTTATGCTCCGAATAATCAAGCAAACGAATTAAAAGAGATTGAAAAAAGAATTAAAAATAATAGAAATTATCTTTTTTATGCCGCCATTTTCAGCGGATATTATATGGTAGGCAGAGCTACCGCTATTTTAAAAAAAGACATATTAGCTCTGCCCTACCCCGAACGAAAAGAGGATGTCGAATTATCCGAAACAGAACAGATTATAGCGGACGATTTTTTAAATTGCCTGCTTAATTTTCATAAAACCGGAGAAAATTCAAAAGCCGAAAAACCTGCAACGGATAAAAATTTAAAACTATTCTCTTCAACATATTGCAACCTGTTAAATACTGTTTACAATAAATTTTATCCTTTAAAACCTATCAAAACAAACTCATTTATATGTATCCCTTTTTATCATAGAAAAAAACCGAAGATCGCCGAATATAACGATAAACAACTTGAAAATTATTTACAAAATCTTATATCAAATAATAGTTACGGCTCAAACATAAATATAGTTAAAATTTTAAGATTATATGAAAAAAATATAATATATATTATAAAAACGAAACAGAGGCGTTATTGGTTACGCTCCGTAGCTATTCGAGACGCGGACGAAACTTTTTCCGATTTAATTAAGCAGGGATATTAAAAAATGCTTATTGACCATATTAGCAAACAAACAGCCGTAAATCTACAAATCGACGAGATTGACGCCTCTATACTATCCGTAGTAGATTTTATAGAAAAACATCTGCCGGAATTTTCAAAAAAATACGCCTCTTCAAATATAAAAAATGAACCCTGTTTAACCCAAAAATTAACAATTTTATTAAGCCGTAAATCTATCAAAAAAAATTGCTTATTCTTTTTTCATAACGAATATATGGAAAACCCCGAAAACGGCAACAGCCCGAAAATCGATATTGGAACCATAACCGCTCAAGAAAATATTACAATAGGAACTCAAACATACTCCAACGAGGAATCATTTTTTTCTATTGAAGCAAAAATATTATCCGTATCCCGAAAAGAAAGAGAAAAAGAATATTTAATCGGAAGATTTGAAAACGAAAAATATCTTAATACCGGAGGCGTGGAACGCGTAAAAAAAGGAATACATGCAGACAAATTAAATTATAGCTCCATAATAGGATATGTTATAAAACATAACTTCGATTACTGGCATAAAACAATAAATTTATGGATTGACGCTCTTATAAAAGATAATAAAAAAAACGAAATAGCATGGAATAATGCCGACAAATTAAAAAAAGAATATATAAAAAAAGACACGGCAAAATTTATATCGAAAAATTCAAGAAATAAAAAATCCGCCATAATATTATTTCATCTTTGGGCCCATCTGCAAAGTTCATAATACTAACCTCGGCATACAAAAACCGTCAATACTATTGCCTCAACAGCGCTAAAATAAAAAATCCTCGCAAAAAACTCTGATAAAACACCCTCATAATAATCTGCTTGCCAAACAAACTGTTTTATCTGTTTTTAACTATAGAAAACGGACAAAATCAAAAGTTATGCAAGCGGCTTATTACCTTTTGCCATTTTTTTTTCATAATGCTATAAGCTTAATAATAATTTTATAAACTTATTATTATTTTAAAAATTCAAACCGATGCAAACATAAAAACGCCCGTAACAACGGGATTTTCGTTAAAGGATTTCTCGCTTTGCGCAACGCTGACCGAAATAATTTTTTACAAAGCAAGGAGAAACCGCTTAATTGTCTGAATTACAATTTATAAGATAAACTAATTATACACGAAAAGCGCGCCGTTATTAAAAACGGTTAATTGCAAAAAACCATACAAGATTATCGGATAACAAAGCAGTCGATTATCTGGCGTCAAATAAAGGAGAATGAAAAAACAATGAACAGTTGGCGGGATACATATAAAGAAAAAACCGTAAGTTTAGAACAGGCTTTAAGCTCAATAAAATCCGGTCAAAGAATATTTGTAGGTTCCGGTTGCGGCGAACCACAGCATCTTTTAAGAGGCTTTGCAAACATTGCCCATAACTATACGGATATTGAAATAGTAAGATCATTATCGCTTGAAACCGTTCCTCTAACCCTGCTTGCAAACAAAACCCAAGATACCGGCTTAAACATAAGATCCTTTTATACAGGCTCGGCAGCATCTACGGTTTTGGCAAAAAATAAACGTTTTATTACGCCCTTAAACCTATCTTCTATTCCAATGCTTTTTAAAAGCCGAAAACTACATATAAATACGGCTCTTATACAAGTATCGCCGCCTGACGATTCGGGCTACATGAGTTTGGGAATATCCGTGGATATAACCCTAAGCGCTGCGTTATCCGCAGATAGCGTTATAGCTCAAGTAAACCCCAAAATGCCCAAAACATTAGGGGAAACCGCCATACATATAGACAAAATAAACGCTTTGGTAGAATATGAAGAACCCCTTTTAAACAGAGGAAATCCGCCCGAATTAAAACCGGCTTCCATAATAGCGGAACATGTAATAAGACTTATAGACGACGGTTCAACAATACAAATAGGGCTCGGCACGATACCGGAAGCCCTTTTTATAGCTTTAAGAAACAAAAATGATCTCGGATTGCATACCCAATACATGACAGATGAAATAATGTATCTTTTGGCGGAGGGAATAATTACAAACAAAAAAAAAACCCTTCACCCAAATGAAACCATAGCTACAAGCGCAATGGGAAGCAAACATCTATACGATTTTTTAAATAAAAATCCGGAAATCAAATTCTACCCCGCAGATTATGTATGCAGCCCCGCAGTTATAGCTCAAAACCATAAAATGACCGCTTTAAACGTAGCCACGGCTATGGACTTAACGGGACAGGTCGCGGCGGATGCTTTTCCATACAACAATTTTTCAGGCGTAAACGCTATGGCAGACTTTTTAATAGGCGCTTCCATGTCCAAGCAAGGCAAACCGGTAATCATGCTTACATCCGCCTCAAAAAACGAAACAAAAAGCCGAATAGTTCCCTTGATAGACAAAAGCGTAGTAATACCAAAACAAGACGTTAATTATGTAGTTACGGAATACGGGGCGGTAAGCCTATTCGGAAAAAGTCTAAAAGAAAGAGCAATAGCAATGATAAGCCTTGCTCACCCCAAATTCAGAGACGAGCTTCTTTTTGAAGCAAAAAAAATGGGACTTCTTACCGAAAAATACTCCGCATCAAAATTCACATACGGAACATACCCTCTAAGATTGGAAGAAATAATAAAAATAGGAGATACCGAACTTACAATACGCCCGTCCAAACCGGTTGACGAAAGAAGAATACAGGAACATTTTTACGGACTTAACATAGAAGACGTAATATCTAGATTCTTTCACAAAAAAAATAGCTTCGTAAGCGACGAGATAAAAGATATATCTCAAATAGATTACCAAAACAACCTAACAATACTTGCAGTTACCGGAGAATTCGGTTTTGGAAAAATAGAAGCAATAGGAGAATACTTTTTAGAAGAAGATACGGGACTTGCGGAAATAGCCTTTTCCGTAAGCAAAAGCTTCCAAAAAAAAGGACTCGGAAAAATATTAATCAACAAGCTTGCCTATGCGGCAAGAATGAACGACATACAAGGATTAGTAGCATACACCTCGCCGGATAACAAAGGAATGATAAAACTATTTAATTCCATAAACTACAAAACAACCAAAAAAATAGAAGAGGACATGCTAATACTTAAATGTAAATTTGACGAAAAACTCGAATAATTATATTAAATAGAGTATGAAAACAGGTTAATGACAAATAATAAAAAAATCATCGCAGCGCTCAAAAAAACAGCCGCTTTATCTTGACGGATATTTTTCGAGGACAAACCTTTTTTGCCCTATCATTTAGACGACTGCGGCGAGAAGAAATCACTTAATTGTCCGCGTTGCAATTCGGATAATTAATACGATATGCTACGATTAAAAATAAAAGACCGGTTAAAACAAAAAAATCATTAAAAAGGAGACGTTCAAGTTTGTTTATTCCGCAAACATTCTCATCCTACAAACAGCTTATAAATCTAATAAAATGCCCCGCCTTAATTTCGTTTATAGGCGCTGGCGGAAAAACAACGACAATGTTTAATCTCGCAAGCAGATATAAAAAACTTAGCAAGAAAGTTTTAACAACCACAACCACAAAAATCATGTTTCCAACGGAACCAAACGGCTGCGAAACTTATATATTCGACGCTTCCGACAATCCCCGCCTTTTAAACAAAGTTAAAAACGGCTCGATAACATGCATCGGGCAAAAACCGAATTTTACAAAAAAAAAAATAATCGGAATAGCGCCGGAATATATAAACCAAATCTTTGCTCAAAAAATATTTGACGTCATACTCGTAGAAGCGGACGGCGCAAAACAAAAACCTATAAAAGCTCCGGCGAATCACGAGCCGGTTATTCCGCAAGCCGCTACAACCGTATTCGGAATAATAGGAACAGACGCAATAGGAAAAAAAATAGAAGAAAAAAACGTTCATAGAGCCGAAATATTTTGCCAAATAACAAGTTCCAAAATCGGAGACATAATAGACCAAAACATAATAACAAAACTAATATTATCAAAAAACGGACTCTTTACAAAAACTCCGAATATATGCCAAAAAATACTACTGCTAAATAAAACGCAACATGCAAATAAAACCGAACAGGCTTTAAACATAGCAAACAAAATAAAAGAAAAAGCCCCGAACATAACAACCGCTATTATATAATAGGCGCTATTAATTCACAACATTATATAAAAATTGTAACGCAAAAAATCATGATAAAAAACAAAATAAACATACTTATAATAGGACAAGGCGGCAGAGAACATGCCCTTGCTTTTAAAATAGCCCAAAGCAATAAAGTAAATAAAATATACTGCGCGCCCGGAAATGCCGGAATAGCCGAAATAGCCGAATGCGTTGCCATCAACGCAAACAACATAGAGGCTCTTTCCGATTTTGCCATACAAAAAAATATAAAACTTACCGTAGTAGGTTCCGAAGAACCCTTGTCTTTCGGAATAGTAAACGCCTTTGAAAAAAAAGGCTTAAAAATATTCGGACCATCTAAAAAAGCCGCGCAAATAGAGGCAAGCAAATCTTATGCAAAAAAAATAATGGCAAAAGCAAACATCCCTACCCCGAAAAGCAAAACATTTACAGATATAGATAAGGCAAGCAAATATATTGAAAAGCAAAAATTCCCTATAGTAATCAAAGCGGACGGACTTGCCGCGGGAAAAGGCGTTATAATTTGCGACGCTATCCGAAAAGCCCTTAACGCCGCAGAAAACATGCTTATCAAAAACCAATTCGGCGAATCCGGCAAAAAAATATTAGTAGAAGAGTATATAGAAGGCAATGAAGCATCTTTTATAGCGTTTTGCGACGGAACAAACATATTGTCCTTACCCGCGTCAAAAGATCATAAACCGGTTTTCGACAATAACAAAGGTCCGAATACCGGCGGAATGGGCGCCTACTCTCCCGTCCCTTATATAAACGAGGCTCTACATAAAAAAATTGCGCAAACAATAATGCTTCCCGCGATCCGAACAATGAAAAAATCCGGCGCCGCATATAAAGGTTTTTTATACGCGGGTCTTATAATAAACGACGATCAGATTAAAGTTTTGGAATTTAATTGCAGAATGGGAGACCCCGAAGCGCAAGCTCTGCTTATTCGCCTTAAAAGCGATATCGTCCCAATCATGCAAGCCTGCATTCAAGAAAAACTTCCGGAATTCACTCTCGACATACATAAAAAAGCCTCCGTATGCGTTATAATGGCTTCTTCCGGCTATCCTAATAAACCTGTTGAAAAAGGAGCGCAAATAACCGGACTCGACAAAATAACGCCGTCCGAAGACCTCTTTATATTCCATTCCGGAACAAAAAATAAAAATAAAAATATAGCGACAAACGGCGGTAGAGTATTAGGAATAACAGCCCTTGGAAACAACATTAAAAACGCATCCGAAAAAGCCTATAAAACCATAGAAAACATCAGGTGGAAAAAAGCTTTTTATAGAAAAGATATAGGAAAAAACCTTGCCTAACATAGTTAAAACGGACAAAAACAATATTGATTTGGATCTGATAAAAAAAGCTGTTTTGACATTAAAACAAGGGAAAACAATAATATTTCCCACCCAATCTCTCTACGGCATAGGAGCTAACGCTTTTAACCCGAACGCCGTAAAAAAAATTTTTCAAATAAAAAAACGTTTACTTTCAACTCCGATTTTAATATTAATTAAAAATAAAAAGGCGCTTGACAAACTTGTTTTGGAAATACCTGATATTGCGGAAAAGCTTATGGAAAATTTTTGGCCCGGCAGACTTACAATCGTATTTAAAGCCGCAAAAACAGTAAATCGGATAATTGCTCCTAATAAAAAAATCGGGATCAGGCTTCCCGCGCATCCAATAGCGGCGGCTATTGCAAATTCCGCCGAATTTCCGATAACGGCGACAAGCGCGAACATATCAGGCGCGCCTGCAATATCCGAAATAAAAAATACGGATAAAAATTTCATTGAAAATTTCGACCTGATAATAGACGCTGGAAAATTAAAAGGAGGCAAAGGCTCTACCGTAATCGACGTTACGGATAAAAAAAACGGAATCAAAATATTAAGAGAAGGATCAATTCCGGCGGACCAAATAATACAATTTGAACATAACGCTGCAAACAGATAAAATGCCTTATTATACGACGAAATTTAAACAAAGGAATTATAAAATATGAAACAACTTTTAATAATACTATCTATTATTGGATTATGGTTTTTATTACAGGCATACATCTTGCCCAAATTCGGAATTTCAACTTGACTGAAAGAATCAGCTTGTCAGGAGACAAGCGAAAAAGAAACATCTAAAAAAAGTCTGATCGAAAATCAAACCGATTAAAAAAATTAATAATACTTTGTATTAAAATTTTTATATGCAAATATAAAAAAGTTTCTTGACAAATAGCCCGAAAATAATCAAAATACTTTTTTTATAATTATCAGAATGCAAGTTTTAATTTCAGGAGGAAAATAAAAATGTATGCCGTGCTAAAAACCGGAGGCAAACAATATAAAGCCCTATTGAACGACACCCTTAAAGTTGAAAAACTTCAAGGCGAAGTAGGCGAGCCTGTAGTATTTGAAAAAGTTCTTATGATTGCGAAAGATGACGATGAGGTAACAATCGGACAACCGTTTATAGAATCCGCATCTGTGCGCGGGCATATAATAAAACAGGCAAAAGATAAAAAAGTAATAGTATTTAAACACAAACGCAGAAAAAACTATAGAGTTAAAAAAGGACATCGACAATTTTTTACGGAAGTAAAAATAGATAGCATAGACGTCCGATAAAAACGGGAGATAAAAAATGGCGCATAAAAAAGCTGCCGGAAGTTCAAGAAACGGTAGGGACAGCGCTGGGCAAAGGCGCGGAGTAAAAAAATACGGCGGACAAAAAGTTAAAGCCGGAAACATCTTAATTCGACAACTCGGCACCAAAATACATCCGGGCGAAAACGTAGGAATTGGCAAAGACTACACCCTTTTTGCAAAAATAGACGGATTTGTAACGTATGAAAACTTCGGGAAATTTCGAAAAAAAGTAAGCGTTTATACAGCGTAATTATTACAAAAAATACGATTTTCGCTTATATTGCAGCGTTGCGAAACAATTCCCCGTAAAAAGTAAAAACGGGCAAAAAAGGACTTTTTTCCAAGTGAAATTCATAGATCAAGCATTTATAACCGTCAGCTCAGGAAAAGGCGGAAAAGGATGCGTAAGCTTTAGACGGGAAAAATACATTCAGCGAGGCGGACCAAACGGAGGAAACGGCGGCAAAGGCGGAGACGTAATCTTTAAAACCTCCGCTGCCAGACGAACATTATACCGATTCCGCTTCAACAAAGAATTGAAAGCCGGAAACGGACAAGCCGGAGGACCAAGCCTTAAAACAGGCGCGGGCGGCAAAGATATCATAATAGAAGTTCCGCAGGGCACAATTGTTTCGGACATGGAATCAGGCGAAATACTAAAAGAGCTTCTTGATAAAAACCAACTCTTTACCATAGCGCGAGGCGGCAGAGGCGGCAAAGGAAACAAACATTTTGCATCCTCTACAAACCGCTCTCCCAAATTTGCCCAAGACGGAGAACCCTCAAAAAAAATTTCTCTTAAACTGGAATTAAAACTACTTTCGGACGTAGGATTAATAGGACTTCCTAATGCGGGAAAATCTACGCTATTGTCGGTTGTTTCGGCTAAAAAACCGAAAATAGCCGATTACCCTTTTACCACATTAACGCCTAATCTCGGAGTAGTTAAAACAGAGTATGCGGAACCTTTTGTTATGGCAGACATACCCGGACTAATAGAAGGAGCGCATAAAGGAGCGGGGTTGGGGCTTCAATTCTTAAAGCATATAGAAAAAACAAAGATACTCATACATCTAATAGACGCAAACGAAATTGATCCCGACAATCCGAAAAAAAACTATAATATTGTAAACGGAGAGCTAAAAGATTATAAGGCGGATCTGCATAAAAAGCCTCAAATAATCGTTATAAGCAAAACAGATATAAAGGACTCCGACGTTGGCGTTAAAAAATTTCAAGAGGCTTTAAGCCCTATCGAAATCATAGAAATATCTTCTCATACAAAAAAAAATATAGACCTGCTTTGCAATAAAATAGCGTCGGAACTATCAAAAACGGAAAACAAAAAAGACAAAACCGATTCTTTGCCGCATCTTTTCGACCTGCAAAGCGATTAGAAACAGTTGCAATCCCTTATGTTGTTTTGCAACCTTGCGTATTAATCATAAACATATAAACGCCCGTAATTATACTATAGACGCAAAAAAGGATAATTGTTATTATGCGGACGGAATATCTTAATAATTTAAAACGAATAACCGTTAAACTCGGCAGCAATCTGCTTACGGAGAAAGACGGTTTAAACATAGCCATAATAAGAGACATTGCAAAACAGATAGCCGGCATCTTCGATAAAAACATCCAAGTTATACTTATATCTTCGGGCGCTATGGCGGCAGGAGTTAAAAAACTCGGCTTTACCAAACGACCGGCGGAAACCCCGAAACGACAAGCGGCAGCCGCAGTAGGACAGCCACAGCTTATAATAGAATATGAAGACGCTTTTAAACCGTATAAAAAAAAAGTTGCGCAAATACTTCTTACGTCCGAAGATTTGTCCGATAGAAAACGGTATCTTAACGCCAGAAATACCCTTGAAACCATCTTAGGCTTAAACGCCGTCCCCATAATAAATGAAAACGATACCATAACCGTAGAATCAATTGAGTTCGGAGATAACGACAACCTTGCCGCAATGATAACCTTATTAACAAATGCGGATATATTAATAAATTTAACCGATATAGACGGATTATTCGACAAAGACCCTCGCGTAAATCCAAACGCTTTAATGATAAAAGAGGTTGAAAAAATAACAAAAAAAATAACTCAAGCCGCAGATTCAATACCCGGAGCGCTCGGAAAAGGCGGAATGACAAGTAAAATAGAAGCCGCAAAAAAATTAATGTCCGCCGGCATCCCTATGATTATAGCAAACGGAAAAATCCCCGAAATACTTCCGTCTATAATAGAGGGAAAAGAATACGGAACATTCTTCTATCCGAAAAGCGTAAAAATAACCGGCAAAAAAAGATGGATAGGCTATTCTATAAAGCCAAAAGGAAACGTAATAATAGACAACGGAGCCGCAAACGCAATATTGCAAAAAGGAAAAAGCCTTCTTGCAAAAGGAATAACCGAAGTTAAAGGAAACTTTGAACAAGGAGCGCCCGTAAAAATCTTAAACGCCGATAACAAAAAAATCGGCGCTGGGCTTTCCAATTATTCTTCGTATGATATTTTACAAATAATGGGTCTTCAGTCTGCCGATATTAATAGAAAACTCGGTTGCAAAACAAAAGCCGAAGTTATACATAGAAACAATATGACCATAATAAATACGGATTAAGACTTGAGCGAATCGCCTCTTTTGTAATATCTTTTATCCTTTGATAGTTTAATACAAAGCGAAACGGATAACATGTTTAACGCAAATATAAATATTTCGGAAAAATTCGATTTAAATAAACATATAATACTTTATAACGGAAACTGCCTTAATTTATTAAAACAGATACCGAACAAATCAATTCAATTAATTATTACTTCTCCTCCTTACAATATCGGCAAAGAATATGAAAAAAAATTAGACATTGACGCCTACATCAAACAGCAAGCGGAAGTAATAAAAGAATCAGTTCGAGTCCTTTCGGATACGGGAAGCATATGCTGGCAAGTCGGCAACTATGTGAATAAAGGAGCTATCATTCCTCTTGACGCCATTTTATATCCAATATTTCATAATCTAAATCTTGTTATGAGAAATAGAATCGTCTGGCATTTTGAGCATGGTCTCCACTGTTCCAAAAGATTTTCGGGGCGTTATGAAACAATAATCTGGTTTACAAAAAAAGATCAAAAGCATGTTTTTAATCTTGATCCCGTAAGAGTTCCACAAAAATATCCGGGTAAAAAATATTTTAAAGGTCCCAAAGCGGGGCAGTATTCCTGTAATCCTCTCGGCAAAAATCCGGGAGACGTTTGGGATATTCCTAATGTTAAAAGCAATCATGTTGAAAAAACCGAACATCCTTGTCAGTTTCCCGTAGAATTAATTGAACGTCTCGTTTTATCAATGACAAACAAAGGAGACTGGATACTTGATCCGTTTCTCGGAACAGGGACATCAATTGTCGCGGCAATACGAAACAACAGAAAAGGGGCGGGAGCGGAAATCGAAAAAAAATATGTGAGCATTGCGCGGGATAGAATAGAAAAAGCGCTTAATGGAACATTGAAAACAAGACCGATGTATAAACCAAAATATGATCCGAAATCCGATAATAATAAATTAACTATATCCCCTTTTTATAAACAAATTAATAATGTTAAACATTATGACCATAAGGAATTATTTGCAAAACATACAAAAGAGACATTATAAAAATAGTCGAAACATATTCTCATTTAAACGGACTTGAGTTTTTAATAGTTCACAAACCAAATTTATGGGAAGAAATAAAGACCGTTATCAGACATATTAACGCTGATGCTTGTAAGACAAAAATATCAAAAGAAAAAAATATGAAAGGCAGATTACTCTATAGTCCTATTGATATGAATAAGTCTTTTAAAAAACTCCTCGAATCAAAAAAATGGATAGAAAGCAGAGTAAGCTATTGGGTAACTAAAAATGAAAAATTAATTCGTAAGACGCTTACAATGGAAACTCAAAAGCAGAAAGAAGAGATTAAACATGCAGGTTACACGCCGATTTTCAGTTATAATCAGACCGATTTTGTTAAAAAAAGAGTTGCAATAGAAATACAATTCGGAAAATACTCTTTTGTAGCTTACGATCTATTCGTAAAACATCTCGCCTTTTATATAGGGGATAAAATAGACGTAGGGATTGAAATACTGCCTATGAAATCCTTACAATCTCAAATGAGCTCCGGAGTCGCCTATTATGAAGGAGAATTATATAATGTTATCAGACAAGGGCGCGGCGTCCCTGCAGTTCCCCTCGTTATAATAGGAATAGAAGCCTGATTATATCTTAATTAATAATAGAAAATAAGACAGTGGACTTCCCCCGCAATTGTGGAGATAAAATCAAGTTACAGATTGTTTTTCAAAGTTTTTAGGACTTAGAAAGCCGATATAACTATGCTTTCGTTTATTGTTATAGAAAGTTTCAATATATTCAAAAATATCTAATTTAGCTTGATTTCGGGTTTTATAAACTTTTCCTTTGATTTTTTCTTTTTTTAA
>JAFDMD010000024.1 GCA_019306185.1 Deltaproteobacteria bacterium | reverse complement strand
CAAGCCTTTTATTTTTGTTATAAAGCGGCGGAAATGATTCGGGGATTTCTTGTCGCTTTGCTTGTTGACAAGACAACTATACGCCGGACAACATAAATAGTAAAAGTAAGCAAATAATTACCAATAGGAAGCCTTATTGATAAAAGCATATTGATAATTGATAGTAGGACGCTTAAAATATGTAATTGCGGCTTTAAAATATATTTATAAGGCGCTTATTAAGGGATTTCTCCTCGCTTTGTTTGTTGACAAGACAGGTGTCGGCGAAATGACGGGAGCGAGCTCCCAATGTTGTTTCAAATGATAGTAATTTGGCTATATCTTTGCCGACTTGTCGCCCGAAATTTTAGTAGAAACCGTATTGATCTTGTTTTTATCCGTTAAGTCAAAAAAGACTATGAATCTGATATTTCAATATCATTTTTTAAGCAAATCTAATCACAACCTATTATCAATTTAAACGCCGGTCATTTTTTTTTCATTCTTTTCATTTCATACTTGAAGGAAACTTTTCATTGTGTCATAAGGCACGCAAACTTTTTTTGTGTTTTTTAGGGCTATTTTTTTACTATTTGTTAAAATTTATGGTAAAAAAAGACCATTAATGAAGGAATTATAAATTTGAGTTACAGGAGGTTTATAGATGGCTACTGGACACCAGATAAATCCTTACGATAATAATGCAGATGCTATTGCTATTATTGGCATTGGCTGCAGGTTTCCGGGAGGAGTTAATAGTCCAAGAGATTTTTGGAATTTATTAAGCAAAGGAAAAGACGGTATTATTGATATTCCGCAAAACCGTTGGAGTCAGAGAATATTTTACCATCCAGATAGAAATATGGCGGGTAAAATATATGCTCCTAAAGGCGGTTTTGTAGATAATATAGATAAATTTGACCCTGAGTTTTTTGGAATTTCTCCGCGAGAAGCGGCTTCTATGGATCCGCAGCAAAGAATGCTATTGGAAACTACATGGGAAGCTATAGAAGATGCCGGAATGGATCCGAGAAGTTTGTCCGGTTCTAAAACCGGAGTTTTTATAGGACTGTTTATGCACGACTATGAAAATATCAATTCGTTGCCTACGGAGCGTAAAACAAAGGGGCCGCATGCGGCGACAGGTATGTCAACTACAATAGCGGCAAACAGAATTTCATATTTATACGATTTCAGGGGTCCGTCGCTGGTGGTTGATACGGCTTGCTCCTCTTCTCTTATAACAACCCATATTGCCTGCAGAAGCCTATTAGACAAGGAATCCTCAATTGCTTTGGCGGGCGGGGTAAACGTAGTGATTAATCCAGACGTAATAATGGGACTTTGCAGAGCCGGAATGCTTGCGTCGGACGGTTATTCCAAGTCTTTTGACGCGAGCGCAGACGGATATGCCAGAGCGGAAGGGGCGGGGATTTTGGTTTTAAAGCGACTTTCGGAAGCTATAAAAGATAACGATCCTATATATTCGATTATTGAAAGCAGCGCTATGAATCAGGACGGAAAAAGCGACGGACAAACGGTTCCAAGCAGCGAAGCGCAGCAAGTTGTTATAAAAGAAGCGTTGAAAAAAGCCTGTTTAAAACCGACCGATCTTCAATATTTTGAAGCTCATGGAACCGGAACTCCGGTAGGAGATCCTATAGAAGCAAGATCAATAGGCGAGGTATTATCTCAAGGTAGAAAAGAGGGCGAAGCATGCATAATCGGTTCGGTTAAGTCTAATATAGGGCATACCGAATCCGCAGCCGGAATCGCCGCAATTGTTAAGACATCTTTAATGCTTCAACATAAAAAAATTGCGCCTAACCTTAACTTTAAAACGCCTAATCCGAGTATTGATTTTGAAAAGTTAAAATTAAGAGTGCCTATAAGCTTGGAAGAATGGAAAACCGAGAATTCGAAGCCGCGAGTAGCCGGAGTTAATTCGTTCGGTTTCGGGGGAAGCAACGCTTGCGTTATTCTTAAAGAATTTGATCAAAAAGAAGATAAGGAGTTTAAAACCGAAAAAGGTCAAAGAAGAATTCTTCTTCCTATTTCGGGACATAATGAGGACGCCCTTGACGCCGCTATAAAACAGTATCTTAGTTTTTTAAATTCCGAAGAGTATAAAAAGGGGAATATTCGGCTTGATGATATGGGATATACAGCAGCGCTTCGCAGAGGGCATCAGCAGTATCGTATTGCCGTATCCGCAAGAACGGAAGAGGAGGTAAAAGAATATCTTAGCGCGATTATAGACGGAGAAAAAAGAAATACTATTGCAACGGGCGAGGCAAAGCCGGATTCTATAAAAAAACTTGTATTTGTATTTTCCGGAATGGGGCAGCAATGGCATTCTATGGGCAGGAAACTTTTGGAAGAGGAGCCTGAGTTCAGAAAAGTTATTGAAGAGTGCGACGCTCTTTTTAGAAAACATACGGAAGAATGGTCTTTACTTGAAGAATTAACAAAGGATGAGGAAGATTCGCGCATAAACGAGACCAGAATAGCTCAACCCGCTATATTCTCGCTTCAGGCGGGCTTAAATAGATTATGGAATTTGCGCGGGGTTAAACCGGATGCAATAGTAGGGCACAGCGTAGGCGAGGTTGCAGCGGCTTATGCGGCGGGCGTCTTAAGTTTGGAGGACGCAATCTGCGTATGTTACAATCGAAGCAGACTCCAACAGACTACGGCGGGGTTAGGAAAAATGCTTGCCGTAGGCTTATCTTTGGAAAAAGCGGAAGAGATAATTTCTCTTTATGAAGATCAAGCGTCGATAGGGGCGGTAAATAGCCCGAGTTCCATAACTTTAGCGGGCGATACAAAAGCTCTTGAAGATATCGCCGAAGTTTTGGAAAACGAAAATATTTTTAACAAATTTTTAAGGGTTGAAGTTCCGTATCACAGTCCGATTATGGATCGTATTTTGCCGGATCTTGAGGCTTCTCTTAAGGATTTGAAGCCTCGAGAGAGTGAAATTGATTTTATCTCTACGGTTACCGGCAAAATAATGAACGGGAAAGAGGTGGACGGAAAATACTGGTGTCAAAACGCCAGGCAGACCGTTTTGTTTCAAAAGGGGGTAGAGGAGCTTGCGGCTTCCGGAAGCAATATATTCGTAGAAATAGGAGCGCATCCGGTTTTAAGCGTATCAATTAAAGAAAATCTTGACGCTAATGAGAAAAAAGCGCTTCTTTTACCTTCTTTAAGAAGAAAAGAGGATGATGAAATAATCCTGTTAAATTCGTTAGGGCAGCTTTATTGCACGGGTTATCCTATAGACTGGAAGGCGGTTTACAATAAAGAATATAAGCTTATTCGGTTGCCGAGTTATCCTTGGCAACGAGATACTTACTGGGCGGAAACAGACGAAGCAAAACTATTAAGAATAGGACGAGACTATGAAAAACAAGATTTAGTTCATCCTTTGCTTGGAGAAAGAACTTACGACGCTTTGCCTACATGGAGAAACGATATAGATCTTTGGCATCTTTCGTATCTTAAAGGGCATGTAGTACAAGACAGTATAATTTATCCTGCGGCTGCATATCTTGAAATGGGAATGGAAGCGGCAAAAGAGAGTATCGAAGATGACGCTTTATTTATGTTGGAAGATATTCGAATCAAAGCGCCTATGCTTTTATTTGAAGCCAGCTATTCTACAATTCAGCTTGTTGTAAACGGAGATAACCGATTTTCCATATTCAGCAAAAATTATAGCGCGGGAGAATGGGTTTCTCATTTAAGCGGAAAAATCGGCGTTAACATAGATAACAAAAAATATAATAAAATAGATATAGATGAAATAAAAAATAGATGCAGGCAAGAAACAAAAGAATTTTGTTATGAACGCTTTAACGGATTAGGCCTGCAATATCAGGATGATTTTCAGCTTATAGAAAATTTATGGATAAACGAAGCCGAGGCATTGGCGGAAATTAAAAGCAGTGAAAATGTAGAACGGGATGTTTCGCGGTATAATTTTCATCCCGCTATGTTAGACGTCTGTTTTCAGGCGCTTGCGTCTATGCCTATAGACGGCACATATCTGCCCGTAAAGGTTGAAAGCCTTAAATTTTTCGAATCTCCGTCTCAAACAATATATAGCCATGCGGTTATCAAAGATAAAAACGCTTCAAGCGTTAAAGGAGATATTCTTGTTTTTAATTCGGAAGGAAAGATCTTACTTCAAATAAAAGGCTTGATTTGTCAATATGTCGAAGGAACAAGAAATATAAAACAGGAAAGCATAAAAGATAATCTTTACGAATATCAATGGATGCTCAATCCGATTTCCGAAGAGAGCGGAGCGCGCGATAGTTCCGAATATATTATCTCCCCCGGCTATATTTATTATAAAATTAAAAAAAGCATTCCCTTATTTATCGAGCAGTATAAACGAAAAGAGTTTTACGATATAATAGAGCCTAAGCTTGATAATTTGTGTAAAGAATACATAATAGCCGCGTTTGAAAAACTTGGCTATCAATTTCAATACGGAGATACATTTTCCGTAGAAACCCTTATTACAAAGCTTGGAGCGGTAAAAGAGCATTATCTTCTTTGTTCTAGAATGTTAGAAATATTAGAGCAGGAAAAAATACTTAAACAGATCGATAACGAGTGGGAGGTTATTGCAAAGCCGGAACAAAATGATATTTCAAAGTTATGGAGCAGCGTATTTAACGAGCATCCTGATCATGAAGCGGAACTAATTCTACTCGGACGCTGCGGTTTACAACTTGCGGAAATATTAAAAGGCGAGATAGATTCGTTGTCCATAATATTTCCTTCCGGTTCTTTGGTTGCGGAGCATCTTTATAGAAATTCTCCGACATTTCGCATATACAACAGAATGGTTTACGAGTCCGTATCGATAATTGTAAACAGTATTCCGGAGGGACAAACCTTAAGAATATTGGAAATAGGAGCGGGAACGGGCTCTTTGGCTTCTTATGTGCTTCCAATGTTTCCAAAGCATAGAACCGAATATCTGTTTACGGATATATCAACCGCTTTTACAAATCAGGCGGCAAAAAAGTTTTCGGAATACGATTTTGTAGATTATAAAACCCTTGATATAGAAAAAAATCCGTTAGAACAAGGATATGATCTTAATTCTTTTGATCTTATACTTGCATCGGACGCTATACATGCAACTGCAAATCTTGCCAATACTATAAATAATGTTAAAAGCCTGCTTGCGGATAACGGAATATTATTATTATTGGAAGGAACAAAAAAGGAGAGTTGGTTCGATCTGGTTTTCGGCACTCTTAAGGGCTGGTGGCTTTTCGAGGATACCGATATAAGACCTAATCATCCGCTTCTTTCCGAAAAAAAATGGTTTGAATTATTTAAAGAGAGCGGTTTTTCGGAGGTAGTGGCGTTATCCGATAGAACGGAAGAGTATGAAGCGCTTCATAACGTTTTTATAGCAAGAGGCCCAAGCCTTAAAAAAAGCTATTTAAGCCAACTTATTGATTTAATAGAAATTCCAAATAACTATTTAAATAGAAAATGGATTATTTTTGCGGACGAAGCCGGAATATCAAGCAGACTTGCGGATTTATTGAAGGCAAAAGGAATTAATCCTATAATAGTAACAAAAGGGGATATATTCCAACAGGCTACTCCTTATAATTTTACCGTTAATCCGGTTAGTTTTGAAGACCTTACTCTTTTATTTACTCAAGCCTGCACAGATTCTACGGCTCCGGTTATAGTTAATATGCTTAACCTTAAAACTCCATATCAAAAGAAAGTCGACGTTAATATTCTTGAGAAACAGACCAATCAAATGGCATTGGAAGCCCTTGTATTAGTTCAAGCGGTTTCAAAACATGAATGGAACGGAGCTCCGGATTTTGCGTTTATAACAAACGGCACTCAGACAGTAGGAGGCTTTAAAGAATTAAATGTAGAACAGTTTGCTTTATGGGGATTTGTACGCGTTGTTATTTCCGAATATACCGAATGGAAAACCAGATTAATAGATTTAAGTTTCGAGCCGTTAAAAGAGGAGATAGAGGCTTTATTTAAGGAATTAATTTCAAACAGCGGCGAAGACGAAGTGGCGTTGCGTATGAGTAAAAGATATGTTCATCGTTTTATACAGCACAATAGAACAGATTTTTCCATAGATCCGGACCAACCTTTTGCCTTATGTAAATATCCTTCAAAAGCTATGAACGGTTTTACATTTGAAGAAACCGAAAGAGAAGTTCCCGCTTCAAATCGGGTCGAAATAAAGGTGGGCGCTTCGGCTTTAAACTTTAAAGATGTTGCAACCGCAGTCGGAACTTGGGAAACAGGGCTTACTTCGGACGGATTAATCTCAAACTTCGGACAAGAAGCCGCAGGAATAATTACCGCGGTAGGAGAACAGGTTGACGGTTTTAAAGTCGGAGACGAGGTAATGGGATTTGTAACAAACGGGTTTTCAAACTATACAATAGCGGATCCCAACTTAGTCATTGAAAAACCGGCTCATTTTAGCTTTGAAGAGGCGGCAACTACAACCATACCGTTTTTAACAAGCTATTATGCTTTGCATAATCTGGCGAAAATAGAACAGGGAGAAACAGTTTTAATCCATAACGCAGCCGAAAGTATAGGATTGGCGGCAACTCAGATTGCAAAAGCCGCAGGAGCTAAAATATTTGCCACTACGAATACTCAAGAAAAGAAAGATATCCTTTATTCAATGGGAGTAAGTTATGTCGGCGCTTCCGGTAATTTGGATTTTTACAACGAAATATCGGAGCGCGGAGAAAAATTAGACGTAGTAATAAAGAGCGCTGTATCGGAAAGCGTCGCGGCAAAAAGCATGCTAATGTTAAAACCTGTTACGGGGCGCTTTATTGATGTAAGCGAATATGGAGACGTTAAAAAAATATCTGTTCCTGATATTTTAGATAAAGGAATTTCATACTATTCCGTATCGCTTGATACGATTAAAGAAAATAATGTAGATATAATAAAAGAGTTGTTTCAAAAAATAGCTCAAGCATTTAACAATAAAAGCTTATATCCTCTTGCTCATCGGGTATTTCCTTTGGCATATACGGTTAACGCTTTCCAATGTATGCAAGATAAAAATCATATAGGCAAAGTTATAATATCAATGCAAGAGCCGGGAGCTACAATTATTCCTACAAAAAACAAAATACCGCTTTTATCCGACGCCACCTATTTAATGACGGGGGGGATGGGAGGTTTCGGGCTTGGAGTCGCCCGATGGCTTATAGATTGCGGAGCAAAACATATTGTTTTACTCGGAAGAAGCGGAGACTCCAAACCGGAGGCGAGAAAAGCGGTTCAAGAGCTGCGAGATAAAGGCGCGGAAATACTTGTGGCTCGAGTGGACGTATCTAAAGAGGACGAATTAAAAAAGCTTTTGACTTCAATAGAAAAAAGCATGCCTCCATTGCGCGGGGTAATACATGCGGCTATGGTCTTAGAGGATGTTTTTTTGGAAATGATGACTTCCGCGCAATTAAAAAAAGTTATGGATCCCAAAGCGCTCGGAGCTTGGAATCTTCATACGCAAACATTAAAACATGACCTTGATTTTTTCGTTATGTTTTCTTCATTTACCTCTTTGGTAGGAAATTCGGGACAGGCTAACTACTCGGCAGGCAATTCATTCCTCGATATGTTAAGCTCTTATCGAAAAGCTAAAGGGCTGCCTTCCATTTCCATAGGATGGGGCAGCATAGGAAATGTAGGATATGTAGCGGAACATGAAGAGATAAAAAATTTATTTAGAAAACAGGGGGTTTTTGATCTTAGCTTGGAACAGGCATGGAGAGTTATAGCTTACGGACTTAAAAAAGAGTTGGAGTATATAGGCGCTATGCCGATTGATTGGAAAAAATTTAGTAAATATTCTTCCGGATTATTAAAACTGCCTAGATTTTCCAAGCTGATGGGATTAGATAAAAACTTAAATCAAGACGCCGAAAAAGATGAGCATTCCGAATTTATTTTGCCGGATTCGCCCGAGGAACTTAAAGAATATTTGTTAAACAGCATTACCAAAACAGTTGCGGGAGTGCTTGGAATTGCTCCCGCGAAATTAAATCGGGAACAGGCATTGGAAAAGTACGGTTTGGATTCTTTAATGGCGGTAGAATTAAATGTTCAGCTTAAAGAACTGACAAATATAGATTTTCCTAAGATGACTCTTTTGCAAAAAGGTTTGAATATTATTGAGTTGGTAGAAATGATAGAGAAAAAAATATTGGAAGGCAGAACCGAATAGGAGATTGGCAAATGCAGAAAAGATCAGAAGAGAAACTATCCGAACTTTCTATGCCGGCAAAAAAGGATAGGCTTAAACAACTTTTACGCGGAAAAGGCAAGGATATATCGGGCGGCAAATCAAAAACAGACGAATATAGCCTTCCCGAAAATCTATGGCGGATTGACGCCATAGATTCGATTTCCGAATTTCAGGACAAACTTAAACTAATGAAAGATCAAAATATATCGGATCCTTTCTTTAGGGTAAACGAAGGAATAATAAATGATAGAACAGTAATAGACGGCAAAGAATTCATAAGCTATTCCAGCTACAATTATGTAGGGCTTTCCGGCGATCCCATAGTAACCGAGGCGGTTAAAAAAGCGACGGATAAATATGGAACATCGGTTTCCGCAAGCAGGATGGTAACCGGAGAAAAACCTATACACGCCGAATTAGAGAAGGAGATTGCGGAATTTATCGGAGTTGACGATTCCATAGTTTTTGTAGGCGGACACTCTACAAACGTTACTACAATAGGGCATCTGTTAGGACCTAACGATCTTATCCTGCACGATTCTCTTGCCCACGATAGCATAGTTCAAGGCGCTCTGCTATCTCATGCCCGTAGAATACCCTTTCCCCATAACGATTACGAGGCTTTGGAAAATATATTAAAAGAGCAACGTATGAAATATAAAAAAACCCTAATTGCCATAGAAGGAGTCTATAGCGTTGACGGAGACATACCGTATCTGCCTAAATTTATAGATATAAAAAAGAAGTACAAAACATTTTTAATGATTGACGAAGCCCATTCCATAGGGGTTTTGGGAAAAACAGGCAGGGGGATAGGGGAACATTTTAATATCAACCCGAAAGATGTCGAAATATGGATGGGAACACTAAGCAAGTCTTTTGCAAGCTGCGGAGGGTATATAGCCGGTTCCGAATTATTTATAAAATATTTAAAATATACTGCTCCGGGGTTTATGTTCAGCGTAGGAATGTCTCCGGCTAACACGGCGGCGGCTCTTGCCGCTTTAAGAACGCTTAAAACGGATACAAACAGGATGGATAAATTGCGAAAAAATTTTAAATATTTCCGCAACAAAGCAAAAACATTAGGATTTAATATAGGGGAGAGCAATCAGACAGCGGTTATTCCGGTTATAGTCGGCAATTCTTTAAAAACAATGAAAATGACGAATTTTCTTTTTGAAAAAGGAATAAATGTCCAGCCGATACTTTATCCCGCGGTAGCGGAAAATGCCGGCAGACTCCGTTTTTTTATTACAAGCGAGCATAAAGAAAATCAGATGGAATATACTCTTATGCAGCTACAAGAAGGGTTTAAATCAATATAATCTATGGATAATAATTATGATATTATAATTATAGGCGCCGGAGTAGGAGGATTGACATGCGGCAACCTTCTGGCAAAAGAGGGTTTTAAAGTTCTTATATTAGAACAGCATTTTTTGCCCGGAGGTTACTGCACCTCATATAAAAGAAAAGGATATACTTTTGATGTCCCCGTTATAATAGGAAACTTAAGAAAAGGGGATAACTTCCGGAGATTATTTGAATATATCGGAGTAAGCGATAAAATAGAATTTTTTGAAATCAATAAGCTTGCCAAAATAGTAGGACCGGATATGTCTATAGACTGGCATTCCGATACATACAAATTGGAATATGAATTTATAAGCAAATTTTCCGAAGAAAGGTTTGCAATCCGAAAATTTTTTCGGGAAATAAGAAAAATATGGGATGAAATTGAGGAGGCTCATTATAAACCGAATCTTTTGCAAAAATTAACATATCCGGTTAGATTTCCCAGTCTTGTAAAATATAGACACTATACATTAAGTCGCTACCTTGATAAACACTTTAAAAACGATAAATTAAAAGAATTTATAGGCAAAGAGGCGATAACGTTAGGATTGGATGCAGATAGGATTTCGGCATTATTTTATATAGGCTACATAATGTCTTATTCTTTCGGCGGAATATGGTATCCTAAAGGAGGTTTTCAAAAAATATCCGACGCTTTCGCAAACAGATTTACAGAGCAAGGCGGGGTTTTAAAATTAAAAAAAAAGGTTAAAAAAATCCTGATAAAGTCCGGCAGGGCAATAGGAGTAGAGCTTGACGACCAAAAAAAAATATATGCGAAATATATTATTTCTAACGCAGACACCAAACAGACATTTCTTAAATTAGTGGGAACTCAAAACCTAAAATCCGGCTTTATTAAAAAAATAAATAAGTTGGAACAATCCGTTAGCGGACTAGTGGTTAAGCTTGGAGTTGACATGGAACTCCCCGATTTTTCCGATTATGCTTGGATATTTTCATTTTCGGAATACGGTTCTACAAAAAAAATATTAAAGCTTAACGCCGACAACAAACTTGATCTTGCAAATTATGATTTTTCCATAGAAACATCTTCGTTTATAGAGCAAAAAAAAGATCCAAATCATAAAAATAATGTGGTAAGTTTAGTTTTGCTCCCTGTTCCTTACAATTACAAAGATAAATGGCGCTGCTCCAATCAAAAAGAGTATGAACAACTTAAAACTTCGATAGCCGATACTCTTATAAAAAAAGCGGAAAGATTTATACCGAATTTGTCAAAACATATAGTTGTGCGAGATATATCCACTCCTTTAACTTACGAGCGATATACGTCCGCTTACGAAGGGGGTTGGTATGATCTGGCAGCGACTCCGAAACAGGCTTTAAGCAATAAAATGGGACCCAAAACGTCGATAAGAGGGCTGTATCTTACGGGCGCGAAAACAATACTCGGATCGGGGCTTACAGCGGCGATACCCGCCGGATTATATACTGCGGATACAATATTAAAAAAGAAGTTAACGCTTGGCAAAAGTCATCTTAGATACGATCTGACATAAAAGGGAAAACCGGATTGGAGTTAAATATAGGAAAATGAAAAGGATAGAAAATATGTCGGGCGTCAAAAGAAATAATAAAGTTTTCTTTTAAAAAAGGAAATCGTAGAATGGATAAAGTAGCTCTTATTACAGGCGGCTCTTCGGGCATAGGCTTTGAAATTGCAAAAAAACTTGCCGAAAAAAAGTATTCGATTATCATTACGGGCAGAAATTTAGAAAAATTACAAAAAGCCGCCGATAATATACGCTCTTTGTACAATGCGGATGTTGAGGCTTTTTCTTCCGACACTACGGACGAGGAAAGCTTGAAAAAAATTTTTTTGCAAATAAAAGCAAAAAAGGAAAAATTAGACATGCTTATACTTAACGCAGGGTCGGTTTCTACAAAGCTTGTGTCCGAATACGCGAATACAAAAGACCTAAAAAGAGAAATAGATATAAACTTATGGGGGACAATACTTGCGACATATATATTTTTGCCTCTTCTTAACAAAGGCGGCAAAATATTATTAATATCCTCCGCATTCGGCTTAATGGGAGCCGCCGGATATACCACCTATTGCGCTTCAAAAGCCGGAGTTATAAACTTTGCGGACGCGCTTCGCCGAGAACTTTTAAATAAGGAAATATCCGTTCATGTGGCATGTCCTTCGGATATAGATACTCCGATGTATCGCAAAGAATATAAAAATATGCCGGAATGGATGAAAAAAGATGCAAGAGGAGCGGCTATGAAGCCGGAAAAAGCCGCGGATATAATACTGAAAAAATGTTTCAAAAACAAATTTCTGATCATATTAACCGCTGATATATTGTCTCTTATCCTTCTTATAAAACTTACCCCTATTCGATTTAAAAATTATATTTTAGATAAAATTTTTCCTATACCGGATTAAAACGGAGAATCAAGATACATGAAACTATTTGCAGTATATACGAAACGGCAAAGGAAAGGGGAAAACCGCTCCGTCATTAAATTCAGCGGGATTAAACTAAACGCAAAACCGCGGTTTGTAAAGAAACGGCTTTTTTAATCAATAAAACCCTTGCATACCCTTTGTAAGTCTTATAAAGGGAGTTTCTATAAATTAAATTATTTTAACATTAAAATAGCTTTGTATAATTAAAATAATTATTTTACGACATTTGAAAATTTTAACGCAATTATATTTCAAAAACGATAAAATATAAGGTTATACAAAAAATAGGCTTTTGTTTTTAAAAGGAGGAGATATTAATATAATGTATGAGGGATTAAATAAAATTGAAAAAACAATTTTCAACGCGTCATCCTTATTTCTGGTTTTATTCTACTCATATTCCGCAGTATTGAAACCCGCCGCTACGCAGTATCATAGAGGAATTTATGTTATAATAACCTATACTCTTATTTTTCTTATTTATAAATCGAAAAATATTTTTATGAGAATATTAGATTATATTTTTATAACCGCATCTTTTGTAACCATAAGCTATTGGATATTTAATTTTGAAGCCATTAATTATAGAACAGGGGCGGAAACCCAGCTTGATACGTCAATAGCGATAGTCGGGGTTCTTATAGGAATAGAGCTGGCAAGAAGAGTGGTCGGCGGAGTTTTTGTAATATTAGGCGCTTTAATGCTTCTTTACGGCGTATATGGAGCGCATATGCCGGATTTAATATCTCATGCCGGAGCGACTTTTCCGGAGCTTTGCACTACAATTTTTTATAAAAGCGACGGCGTATTCGGAATTATGGCTAATGTTTTGGCGACTTATGTTATTCTGTTTGTTATTTTCGGAGCTTTTTTAAAGAAATGCGGCGCCGAAAGATTCTTTATAGATTGGCCTCTTGCCGCAGTAGGGCATAGAATAGGGGGACCCGCTAAAGTATCGGTTATTGCCAGCGGACTTTTCGGATCCGTTTCCGGAAGCGCCATAGCAAATACGGTTTCTACCGGAACCTTTACTATCCCTATGATGAAAAAAGCCGGTTTTAAACCTCATGTAGCAGGCGCTATAGAGCCTGCCGCATCTATAGGCGGAATGTTTATGCCGCCCATTATGGGAGCCGGAGGATTTATTATGGCGGAGCTAACCGGATTGCCTTATTCCAGAATTATGTTGGTAGCCCTTTTCCCGGCTTTTATGTATTTTTTCAGCGTTTTTACAATGGTGCATTACGAGGCTAAAATTCATAATATCGTAGGCGAAAAATATAAAATGGGAGCTACGGAGCTTTTTAAAAAAGAATGGTTTTATACGCTTCCGCTTGTGATTATCACTATTTTTATGCTTTCGGGGTATTCTCCCGGGTATTCAGCGGTGCTTGGGCTTGTAACCTGTTTGATAATAAGCTGGGTACGAAAAGATACGCGTATTAAATTTAAAGAATTTACCGAAGCCGCGCGAGAAGGGACTATCAGCAGTCTTAAAATAGGGGCTACATTAGGAATTATAGGCATTATCATAGGCGTGTTATCTTTTAGCGGACTTGTTTTAACATTTGCCGATATTATTATAGAGCTTGCGGGCGGTTCTTTGTTTTTCACGATACTTTTGATTGCCTTGGCTTCTTTGGTTCTTGGAATGGGAGTTCCGGTTACAGCCGCTTATCTTATAACCGCTGTTGTAGCGGTTCCGGCGTTAACCCATTTGGGTGTTAACCCTCTCGCCGCTCATATGATTGTATATTGGCTTTCTCAAGATTCCAATATTACGCCTCCGGTATGTATAGCCGCTTTTGCGGGAGCTACAATAGCGAAAGCAAACATGTGGAAAACTGCTTTTTCCGCATTTAAATTTGCAAAATTTTTATATCTTGGTCCTTTTCTTTTCGGATATGTTCCGGGCTTTTCGTTGGACGGAAGCGCTTTTGATATTGCAAAGGCATTTGCTTTAATAATATTAGGAACATACATGTATTCATATTTTTTAAGCGGACATTGGATCGGATATTTTAAAGCAAGATTTAAACAAGGATAAACCCTATAAAAATTATTTATTATTTCAAATAAAAAAAAGCCGTCTGTATAACAAATAGAACGTTAAGTTATACGGACGGCTTTTTTAGTAGGCTTGAATATAAAACTTATTAAGGGGCGCTGTTTGTTTTTTTTCTATGTTTGCAGAAGTTATATTTGTTAAGGGGAATAATAAAGGGATTTCTCATCGACTCAGTATCAACTATTTAATAATTTTACTCGAAACATTCCACAAATAAAGCTTAACAAATGCAAACCCCAAGCTTAAAAGCGCATCGTCATCCTTTTTTATTCTTCTTTTTAAATCCGGTTTTATTTTATATCTTTTTAAAAATGTAGAAGAAAATACAAATTCTCTAAATTTATCAATATTATACAAAGCCATAAAAGCCGCTTTTAATTTCGGATGATCCGAAGTCTCCGGCGTCCAAGGCGGATACTGATAAAAAAGGCTTTTTATTTGAGACCATAATATCGTCTTTTTATTGTATAAAACCGCCTCCTGATCCTTTATCCAAGTTTCCGGCGTCCATTCCTTGTTTTCATTTTTGCCTTCGCAAAACTCCGGCGGCTTAAAAAAATATACGGTCTCCGCCTCCTTTTTATCTTCGTTATAAGCAAGCCCCTGCTCCATAGGAAAGGTTCGACAAGAATAAGGGCGGGCATCATAAACGGAACAGCCTTTTTCCCGTAAAAACGGACAGATTTTTTGCTCGTTTTCCGCCATCTTAAGCAACACTTCCGGAAAACAGACGTCTTGCCTTATTACTATGTCGGTATGCTTATCTATAAAAGCGTCGGAAGAAATATTCAAAGCGCCCTTTAATTTTATAACATCATAAGGATACAAAAAAAGTTTTAAATTGCGGCAACATATATTAAAACATTTTAAATTGGCATGACATTCGAACAAAAAGGTTTCGTCCTTTTTTACAGATTTTGCGTTAAGTTTATTAATATCCGTCTCTTTTAAGTATTTCATAAATTATTTCGCCTTATTGTAGTTTGGATAAAAATTTTGATATGCGCCGAATAATTCGAATTTACTTAATAATCGGCGGTTCAATGTAATTAGTCGATGCTGAAAAACCTGCATTTTAAGCGTAAACGGTTTTGCCGATTTCTATTATTTATCGCTTTTTATTAAGGGATTTCTCCTCGCTTTGCTCGTAAAAATAACAAAAAAAGTAGCTCGTTTATCTTCTGATCTTATTAATATTATAACAAAGTAAATTGTTTGGTTTTTTGCAAGGCTTACGAAAATTTTAACCGCAGGATTATTATTAATAAGGCGAGGATTAAAATTTGAGTATATCGCCGCAAACCGACAAACGACTTTATTATTCAACAAAACCGTTTTACAATTTTAAGCAACACCGTATAATATTCTTAAAAGCGTTTACATAAGAAATAATAACGGTTACCTCCTGCTCCTGCTTTAAACGATAAGAATGAGAAACAGGAATATTGCATATAATCATATAATCGGTAAGAAGCGTAGTGTAATTATTATAGTGTTTGCCTATAACAAGCCCGTTTTGTTCCTCTCCTACTTTTGTTTCAAGATGCCTTAAAAGCCAATAACGGTTTCGTTCCTGCTGCATTTTAGATACGGCGTTCATAGGCGTTTCAAGATCGTATATTATGCTTTTTATCTCCTGTTTTGTATATGGAGTTTCCAAGTTAAAAACCGCTCTTATCTGACGCTGATTTACAAGATCGTAATATTTCCTTATAGGAGAGGTTGCAGTGGCGTAAGCCGAAACTCCAAGTCCGGAATGGCGCATTGGAGTTTCGCTTATAATAAAAGGACTTAAATGACGTCTTTGCATCCAATTTTTAAACAGGCTATCCGAAAATTTTGTAAAAAATCTTTTATGCGGTTCCTGCTGTCCTCGAAATATTGCGGGCATATTATTATTTTGTAAAAATTTGCCGATTAACATATTTGCCGCAATCATTATTTCGGAAACCAAAAGTCGCGAAGGGCTTTCTTTATCTATTTTATTAACCGTTATATCCTTATTTTCATTTACCCATATATTGATTTCCGGCAGATTTATATGCGCCGCATTATCCGCAAATCGTCTTTCCCGAAATGCTTTGCCGATTTTATGTAATATCTCCAAATCCTTATCTATATTTATAATAAGGTTTGCATCATAATATGTTAAGCGCCTATGAACCTTAATAATACCGGGGATAATATCATACTTTTGAATGACAAAATTTTTATCAAGCTTAACCATTATGCTTATTGTATGAGATGTTTTATCCTCTTTTAAGGAGCATATATCTTCCGAAATAATATTCGGAAGCATTGATATTTTTTGATCCGGCGTATATATGGAGCTTGCCCGTTTTTGAGCTTCTATGTCGATAGCGCCGTTTTTTTTTATAAAATGTCCGGCGTCCGATATATGAACTCCGAGAATATAATTGCCGTTATCCTCTTCAATGCTTAAAGCGTCGTCAAAATCGGAGGTTAAAGCGCCGTCTATTGTAACGGGGCGAAGCATTGTAAGGTCTTTTCTATTATTATAATCTTTAAAAATCAGGCTGTTCGATATATCGACAATATCCTCCGCCTCTTTTTTAGCCTCTTTGGGGAAGGACTCGGAAATTTTATATTTTAATAAGTTAAGGTTAATATCTTTACTCCATATTTTAAGTTTTACAAAGGCTTTAAATATAGCCTCTTTTCCTTCTATTTTAAAAATATCGAATTGACGGTTGTTAGCTTGAGACAAATTTTTAAGCAGATTGTAGCTTTTTAAAATAGAGGCGACAATCTTATGATAAGGGCTTTTTTTTTCGAATATATAAAAGGATGTTAATATTTTTATAAGCCGATTATTTTTATCCCCTACGGTCATATCGGTTATACTATTATTACTCTCCGTTAAAGCCTTATATAGCCATAAAGATACGTATTTTATAAACTCCTCTTCCTCTTTCTGCTTTTGTTTTTCTATTATCTTTGTTTTGATTTTTTTTTTCGTATTAGGAATAAACAGATTTTTATTATACTGAAAATAAAGTCTGTCTTTAAAAAGAGCGCGTATAACCGCAGATTCGGAGTCCATATTCGGTTTGACAAAATAAAAAACGGCGATTCTATTTGCAGGCAATCGAATATCCTGTTCTTTAAATTTTTCCCATATTTTTTTTACGGATATTGTAGCCGCAATCTTCTCTCTTTTTTTTGCAATAACGGCAAGTTCGTTTGCTATTTCGAAGTTGTTGCGAGACAAATTGATATAAACGTTATCCTCCGCAAATATTATCCTTTTTATATTAATCAATACGGCTTCGTTAAATTGGGTAAGCGTCTTTAACTTTCCGTTGTTTAATTCCAATATTACTGCGGATACAATATTAGTTTTATTTATAAATTCTACTATGCAACCCTGTTTCATAAGTTTATATTAATTTTCTCTTTCGAATTAGAATAAAAATCTCAATCCGCCTCAAGTTAAAGTAAAACATAATATTTTTTAATATAATACATAGTTTTTATAAGATTTTTTAGTTGCGCCAAACTCAATTTATTAATGTCCGCTTCTAAATAAAACGCTTCCCCAAGTAAAGCCTGCTCCAAAAGCGGATAAGACTACTTTATCCCCTTTTTTAATCCTTTTTGCATCGTAAGCTTCGGACATTGCAATCGGTATTGTAGCGGCGGATGTGTTTCCGTATTTTTGAATATTAACGAAAACCTTTTCCGGCGGCAATCCGATTTTCTCTCCCACTACCGATATTATTCTATTATTTGCCTGATGAGGTATAAAAAGGTCTATATCCTCCGCTTTAAGCCCGTTCTGTTTTATAAGCCTTAAAAATGTATCGCTCATCCCTTTTACCGCAAACTTAAAAACGGTTTTGCCGTCCTGATAAAGATAATGAAGCTTATTAGATAAAGTTTCTACGCTTGCGGGCATAGCGCTTCCGCCTCCGCGAAGATTTAAATATTTTGCGCCTTCTCCGTCGGTTCTGAGAATATAATCGAAAATGCCGTATCCGTCCTCTTGACTCGGCTCTAACAATACCCCGCCTGCTCCGTCTCCGAAAAGCACGCATAAATTTCTATCTTCATAATCAACATAAGCGCTAAGTTTTTCCACTCCTATTACAATTATTTTTTTCTCTTTTTTTGCCGCTATAAATTTGGAAGCCATAACAAGCCCATAAATAAAGCCGGAACATCCGGCGTTAACGTCAAAAGCCCAGCAATTATTTGTTTTAAGATTTTTCTGAACCAAAGCCGCCGCAGACGGAACATACATATCCGGAGTCGCGGTAGCCAAAATAATAAGGTCTATTTCATCTGCGGAAATCCCTCTTTTCTCAAGAAGTTTTTCCGCTGTTTTGGTCGCCATGTAAGACGACCCTTTATCCTTATCTAAAATGCGTCTTTCTTTAATTCCGGTGCGGGAGGTTATCCATTCGTCGCTGGTATGAACCATTTTTTCAAGGTCTTTATTGGTAAGTTTAGTATCCGGAACATAATGAGCCGTTGCGGTAATTATCCCTCTCATTATATATCTTTCTCCTTTATAAAATATTAAAATGGTTTTTTTGCGCAAGTCTTACGGTTATCTAACATATAGATTTATAAACGCAATGAAATATTATTTAAAGACATCTATGACCATATTATAATCTTAAAAAAGTTTGAACCTTTCGGAACATAAACCGGAAAAGATTTTTTTGACTTGATATATAAAATGTCTTATATCTTTATACGATTTTTATCGCCGCATTAATATATAAAATAAAGGAAAGATTTAATGGAAGGATATAGTAAAAAAGCCGAAAGTTTGGAAGAAGCGCATCTATCCGTACAGTTTAATATTCCGGTAGATTCAGAACATCCCTATTTTGTAGATTTTAGCGACGTTAGAGGCGATTTTGCCGAAAAAAGAATCTATAAGGCTTTTAACGTAAAATTGCCGGACTTTACTTATAACAATAAAATGCACTCCTTAAACAAAACCCTTCTTTTTTTGGGCGGAATGCGCGGCTCCGGCAAAACTTCCGAAATAGCCAAGTATGTTTTAAAACTTGATAAGCCGGATTGTTTCTTTTGCGTCGTATGCAATATAGATAAGGAGCTTGATATAAACAACGTTGAATATATGGATATTCTTATATTGCAGATAGAAAAGCTTCTTGAAAAAGCAAAAGATAAAGGTTTGAAGCTTAAACCGAATATTATTAAGGATATGCAAAGCTGGTTTGGCGAACGTATTGTTGAAATTGATAAAAGATTAACCAAAGAAGGCGGGTTTGAAGTTGGATCCGGCAATCTGCTATCATTAATAGTAGGAATAAGAGGCGGAATTACAGGAAGCAAAACCACCGCAAGCCAGATAAGACAGGTTTTACAGAATAATTTTATGGATTTTGCAAGCAAGTTTAACGAGTTTATAGAAATAACAAACGATCAGATAAGAAAACTAAATTTGGGGCGAGAAATTTTATTTGTAGTTGACGGCATCGAAAAAACAATGACCGCGGAAACGAGACGCAAAGTTATAATGAAAGAATCTCACAGAATTTCCGGCATAAAGGCAAATACCATTTTTACTCTTCCCATAGAATTAATGACGGAAATCCAACAGCTTATAATGTTTGCCGAAGTGGAAATCTTCCCTTTTGTAAAGATAAAACATCAAGACGGCAAGCCCGTTGACGAAGCTATTAATAAATTTAAAGAGTTTATTTATAAACGGATAGATACAAAACTTTTTGACAATGCAAAAACCGTAGAAAAAGCAATTGAATATTCCGGAGGCTCGCCTCGGGAACTTTTACGAATTTTAAAAACGGCTTATAGCTATGCGGAAGATATTATAAGGTTAGATAATATAAACAGCGCTATTAAAAAGCTCGCCGCATATTATTCTAATAACATTAGCTCCGAAGATCTTAAATTGTTAAAACGGCTTAAAAAAAATAACCGAAATAATAAACATATACCTTATGAGCCGCGATTGAATAAACTTATGGAAAATCTTATAGTTATGGAATATAATGACGGAACCTATAAAAGGGTTAATCCTATAGTGGAGGCATCCGAAATATATAAAGAATATGTAGGATAAAAGGGTAAAAGCAAATCGAAACTACCAGTAAAAAATATAAAGATATGACAGAAATAGACATACTTATAAAAAATTTAAAACCGCCAGTATTCAGATTTATAATTATAAAAAGCATTCAAACCGAACAAGCCATATCTCTTGTAAAAAAAAAAATAAAAGAAAACCTGCCAAATAAAAAATCGATTGTTTTAAAAACGGAGGGGAAAAATTACAGAGAATTAATGGACTTTGTCTATGCAAACGCCAAAAATATCATACTGATTCAAGACTTTGATAAGCTTGCAAACAATAAAGATGTTTCAATAGGCTTTAATCAACGCAGAGATAAACTTGCGGACTTAAACCTCGCAATACTCGCTTTTGTTCCCGATAATAACGGCGTTCAAGATATTATGAACAATCTGCCGGACTTATGGTCTTTTCGCTCCTCAATTATAGAATTTGAATTTGAGCCTTTGCAAGAAAAGAAAAAAGCGGAAAAAACCGGAGAGCTTGATTCCGATATAACCTATATCGAGCATAACACCGCCAAAAAAGAGTATAAAACAATTATAAAGCGTATAAAGGATTTGGATATAATAGACGAAAATCTTCCGCTTTTAAATGCAAGCTATATAAGACTTTTTGATACATGCTACAGTCTCGGAAGATATAAGGAAGGATTAGATTTTACAAAAAAGCTTTACGATATAGCGGTTAAATTTGATTATGAGGAGAAAATACCGGCATTATATTCCGACATATTAGATTGGCTCGGCAAATTTTATTATGAACTGGGCGAGTATAATAAGGCTATAAATTATTTTGAAAAGGCTTTGAATATTAATATAAAGGCATTCGGAGAAAAACATCCAAATACCGCAAAAAGCTTAAATAATATTGGCATAGCTTGGCGGGCTCTCGGCGAATATAAAAAGGCTATAAATTATTATAATAAAGCTTTGAATATTAATATAAAAGTATTCGGAGAAGAGCATCCCGATACCGCAAAAAGCTTAAATAATATTGGCATAGCTTTGCGGGTTCTCGGCGAATATGAAAAAGCTATAAATTATTATAATAAGGCGGAAACAATTTATATAAAGTTTCTCGGAAAAAAGCATCCTAATACAAAACTTGTCCGCAATAATATTAAAAACTGCAAAAAAAATAATTACGAAAAGAGATGTCCAAAGTTTTTTGCGTAGCGGCTCTTGTCGATGAGCAAACAAACTTGAACATCTCTTAATCAAATATAAAAATAGAAAAAAAGAATGATTAAATCTCGCCGGATAAAAAAATCTTTTTTGTATCCCCTACCCTTTTTAAACGGATCGAAGCAAATAATTTTTATTGCATAACAAAGTAGTTTGTTCGTTTATAAAACGAAAAAAAGTTTTTAACCGCAGGAATATATTTAATATTTCTCTGATTAAAAACTTTTTTTCAACGCCGCAAATTAGGGTCTGTTGACATTTTCGGAATAACAGCTTGAAATACCATCGCAATCTCGTTATTATTTTTACATATAAAAGTAATAACGAGATTGCGATGGTTCGACTAATGCTCAATAATGAGAAATGGTTGAAGTTTAGGGATAAAAAGACAAAAAATAAAATATATGCCAAGCCTAATCTTCGATTAATGGTAGAAGGGATTTTATATAGAATGCGCACAGGCTGCCCATGGAGAGATTTACCGAAAGAATTCGGCAAATG
>JAFDMD010000129.1 GCA_019306185.1 Deltaproteobacteria bacterium | reverse complement strand
TTAAAAAAAGAAAAAATCAAAGGAAAAGTTTATAAAACCCGAAATCAAGCTAAATTAGATATTTTTGAATATATTGAAACTTTCTATAACAATAAACGAAAGCATAGTTATATCAGCTTTACAAGTCATAGAAACTTTGAAAAATAATTTGTAATTTGTTTTTGTGTCCATGCTTTCGGGGGAAGTTCAGCTTCCTATTGTAGAATAGTTTGTTTTTTCTTGCATTTTAATTCGATAATTTATATCCAATTAAAATGTTTTTCAAAGCTTCTTACTTGCTTTATTAAAAAAAGAGGGTTGTTATCCGCCGACAGAAATCTGCAAAGGCGTTCGGTTAATGACAAACCGTTTATAACAAATAGATAATGTAGACAATTAATATATCGGCAACGTCAAGTTGTATTTCGGAGGATTAAATAATGGCGGGACATAGCAAATGGGCAAATATTAAACATAGAAAAAGCGCCGTAGATGCAAAGCGCGGCAAAGTTTTTACAAAACTTATAAAGGAGTTGACGGTAGCGGCGCGCGCCGGAGGAGGCGATCCTAACGCAAATCCGAGGCTTAGAACCGCGATAGCGGATGCAAAAAGTCAGAATATGCCTAAAGATAATGTGGAAAGGGCGATAAAAAAAGGAACCGGCGAGTTGGAAGGAACCTCTTATGAAGAGATTTCATACGAAGGATACGGGCCCGGCGGCGCGGCAGTTTTGATAGAATCCTTAACCGATAATAAAAACAGAACCGCCGCGGATATAAGGCATATATTAAGCAAAAACGGCGGAAACCTCGGAGAAAACGGATGCGTTGCTTGGATATTTGAGAAAAAAGGCTATATAGTAATTGAAAAAGAAACGACAAACGAAGACAGACTAATGGAATCGACTCTTGAAGCCGGCGCCGAAGATGTTCGGGAGGATGAAGATAATTTTGAAGTTATTACCGGCGCGGGCGAGTTTGAAAATGTAAAAGAGGTTATAGATAAGGAGAAATTTGCTTATATATTAGCCGAAGTTACTATGCTTCCGTCAAACTATACCCCTTTGAACGAAGCTGACGCGGAAAAAATGATAAAACTAATGGATGCCTTGGAAGATTGCGACGACGTTCAGAAAGTTTATACAAACGCCGATATTTAAAAAAATAATAATAAAAAATAGGTAAGGATATTTTTCGCCTCGCTTGACAGAACAGTTTTTTCATACGAACATTTTTGCTATGACATTTCGACGAATGAAGCGAGTAGAAACTTCATAATAAAAATAAAAAAGGAGAAAAAAACATGAGCGATTTAAGTTGGCTTCCGAGAGAATCCGGAGCAAAGGATCATTTTTTATGGAAAGATGAACATTTTTCCGACAAAGAACCCGGTGTGATTTTTGAGAAAAAGCCGATATTAGATGCTGCCGGAAACATTATCGAAGGGGTTTATTCCGCTTGGATTACTTTAAACAATCCAAAACAATACAATTCTTACACAACCGAGATGGTAAAAGGGGTAATAGCCGGATTTCAAAAAGCTTCTGCGGATAGCTCCGTTGTAGCCGCGATATTTACGGCTGCCGGAGATAAAGCGTTTTGCACCGGAGGAAATACAAAAGAGTATGCGGAATATTATTCCAAACGTCCCAATGAATACGGACTTTATATGGATCTTTTTAATTCAATGGTAGATTCCATACTCGGATGTAAAAAACCTACAATATGCAGAGTAAACGGAATGCGCGTAGCAGGAGGACAAGAAATAGGAATGGCATGCGATATTACGGTATCAAGCGATTTGGCGATATTCGGACAAGCCGGTCCAAAACATGGTTCCGCTCCGGACGGCGGAAGCACCGATTTTCTGCCTTGGATGCTGCCTATGGAGCTTGCAATGTGGAACTGCGTATCCTGCGAAATGTGGAACGCATATAAAATGAAAAGACTCGGGCTTATATCTAAGTGCTTGCCGGTAATAAAACAGGGTGATAAATGGCTGCGCAATCCCGCAATAATCACCGACGACTACATACAAGACGGCGAAATAGTTTACGGCGAATTTAAATCCGGCGAAGAAGGGAAAAAAGGAAGAGAAATAATAAAAAAGTCTTCTCCGAATTTTCAACTGTTAGATAAAGAAATCAATAAAATTTTATGGACATATACAAATCTGTTTCCAGGATGTCTTATAAAGAGCGTGGAAGGAATAAGACTTAAAAAGAAATTTTTCTGGGATCAGGCGAAAGTAATAAACAGACATTGGCTCGCTTCAAACATGTCCGGCGAGGCTTTTTTAGGATTTAACGCTTTTAATACCAAAAAAATAACGGGCAAAGATACCATAGATTTTATAGAGTATAGAAGAAGAATGGCAAACGGAGACGCGTTAGACGACGCGTTTATGGCGGCTGTACTCGGGAAGCCCATAGAATAATGAATTTCGGCGTATAACTTTGCAGTTTGTCCGTTTGCGGCGTTATGCGAAATTTTTAATCCTCGCTACTTGGTTATGCGTCGAAACCGATTGTTTTTTTATGATTGATTGTTTTTAATAACGAGAGTTTTTTTCCGGTTATAGAAATAATAAAGGGATTTATCCTTGCTTCGCTCGTTCGAAATGACAAACAAAAACAACGCTCGGCGAGGAGATGGAAAAAAATTACTTTTTGTTATTTTGATAAATTTTATTTTTGCCTGTCATTTCGAGCGCAACGAGAAATCCCTTAATAAAAAGCGATAGATAATAGATATTGGCAAAACCGTTTACGTTTAAAATGCAGGTTTTTCAGCATCGACTAAAATAACATTTATCGAATTAGAGGCCAAAAAGACTTCGTTCCTATAATTTTGAGCAAAGCGAGAGATCTCTTTATTATTTTTATCATCATACTTTTTTGCGTTTAAAATTTAGTAATAAATCTTTATATAAAAGGAGACAAATTATGCTTTTAAAAAATAAAAAAGCTATTGTTACCGGCGGATCTCAGGGAATAGGCACCGCCATATCTCTTAAATTTGCAAAAAACGGAGCGGATGTTTGCCTTACTTATCGAAAACATAAGGAAGAGGCGGGAAAAATAGTAGAACAGATTGAAAACATGGGGCAAAAAGCAATAGCCGTAAAATGCGACATATCATCTTTTACCGAAGTCGAGGCGGTTGTAAAAGAGACTATGTCCGAATTCGGAGGTTTGGATATATTAGTAAATAATGCGGGAATGAACTGGGACGGCGTATCTTGGAAAATGACCGAAGAGCAATGGGATAGAGTAATAGAGGTAAATCTAAAAGGATATTTTAATTTTGTTCGGCATAGCGCGCCTATATTAAAAGAACAAAAATTAGGGAATATAATAAATATAACCTCTATAAACGGACTTCGAGGCAAATTCGGGCAGAGCAATTATTCCGCTTCAAAAGCCGGAATTATAGGATATACAAAAGCGCTTGCAAAAGAGCTTGGGGCTTTTAACATAAACGTAAACGCTTTGGCTCCGGGGTTAATAGAAACCGCCATGTTAAAAGAATCGGAAGCAAGAGATAAAATAATAGATATGGCTATGGCGGAAATGGTTTTAAAGAGAATAGGACAGCCGGAGGATCTCGCAAACGCGGCGGTATTTTTGGCGTCTGAGATGGCAAAGCATATTACCGGCGAAGTTATAAAAGTTGACGGCGGACAATATATTTAAAAAAGTTATTGGTTTTAAATAAAAGGAGATAAAGTATGGCGAAAAAATTATCGGATATAGTCGTTATAAGCGCGGTTCGAACCCCTATGGGAAGTTTTGGAGGCAGTCTTAAAAAAGTTTCTTCTTACGAACTGGGAGCAACGGCAATAAAAGAGGCGGTCAAGCGAGCGAAAATAAAAGGAGAAGAAGTATCCGAAGTTATTTACGGCTCCTGCAGACAGGCGGGCAACGGGCCTAACCCCTCGCGCACAGCTTCGATTAAAGCAGGCATTCCGGTAGAAATTCCTACAAACACGCTTAATATGGCTTGCCCTTCCGGAATGAAGGCGGTTCACCTTGCAACCGAAGCCTTAAGACTTGAAGAAAGCGAAATAGTAGTAGCCGGCGGCATGGATTCTATGAGCACAATCCCTTATCTTTTAAAAGGGGCAAGATGGGAAGGCTTTAGAATGGGTCCTAAAACTCTTGAAGACGGATGGAGCGATTCAATAGACCCGCTTACGCAAGAAGGAATGGGGCATACTGCGGAAAATTTGGTTGAAAAATATTCTCTAAAAAGAGAAGATTTGGATGCCTTTGCGGTTGCAAGCCATAAAAAAGCGTCTGCCGCGCAAAAAAACGGTTATTTTAAAGATGAAATCGTTTCCGTAGAGGTTCCCGCAACAAGCAAAAGAGAAAAAAGCTTTATATTTGATCTGGACGAATCAATACGTCATAAAGCCAATATTGAAAACATGGCAAAACTTAGACCCGCATTCAGAAAAAACGGAGCGGTTACCGCCGGAAACTCATGCGGTATGACAGACGGCGCGTGCGCGGTTGTTGTTACAACAAGAGAAAAAGCCGCCGAAATAGGAGCGACTCCATTATTCTCTTTTGTAAGTTATGCACAGGCTGCGGTAAATCCGGCGACTATGGGCGAAGGTCCCGGAATTTCAATTCCTATGGCGTTAAAAAGAGCTAATATGAGCCTCTCCGATATAGATTTAATTGAAATAAACGAGGCTTTCGCTGCTCAGGTAATTACAAATATTAAGACGCTTAAATTAGATAATATCGACAATTTAAATATATGCGGCGGCGCCATAGCTTTAGGGCATCCTACGGGGATAAGCGGCTGCAGAATATTGGTTACCGGATATTACGCTTTGAAAAGAGTTGATAAAGAATTTTTATGCGCTTCCATATGCGGAGGCGGGGGAGTTACCGCAGCTACGATAATAAAAAGAGAAAGTTAAAGGTCGCGGTAAAAAAATGGTTCTTTTGTCCGAATATTGCGTTGGAAAAAAAGATTTAATTCTCGAAATACTTCGCGTATTCTTGCGATTAAACTTTTTTTCCGCCTTGTCTTTGAACAAAATCGGACATTTTTTTATCAGAGCTATTACGACTAAAAGTTTTTTTACTCAAAAAACCGAATGCTTTGAGGTTTAAGAATGAGTAATAATGGTTTGGAAAAATTAATAATGCCTAAAAAAAGAAAGTGAAAAAAATGAAACAGAGCACCGTATGCGTTCATGCCGGAACCATCAGAGGCAAAATGCCGCAAGGAGCAAACAGTCCGATTTTAACTTCAACCTCGTTCAATTATCTTGATACGGATTATAATATTTATCCGAGATATTTTAATATTCCTAATCAGAATGCCGTAATAGAAAAATTATGCTCTCTTGAAAATACGGAAACCGGAGTTTTATTCGGTTCCGGAATGGCGGCAATAACCTGTTCGATGCTTGCTTTGCTTAAAACCGGAGATCATGCGGTTATACAAAAAGATATATATGGCGGAACGCATCATCTTTTAAAAACCGAGTTTGAAAAATTCGGCATAGATTATACTTTTGTATCTAATGATATTAATGAAATAAAAAGCGGGATACAAAAAAATACAAAAATAATCTATATAGAAACCCCTTCCAATCCGTTGCTTATTATAACCGATATAAAAGCGGTAGCCGAAATAGCAAAAGCAAATAATATAATAACCTTAATAGATAATACCTTTGCCACTCCGATAAATCAAAAGCCTTACGATTTGGGTATTGACATAGTAATACATAGCGGGACCAAATATTTGGGAGGGCACTCGGATATTACCTGTGGAGTAGCGCTTACAAGTAAAGAGATTACAGAAAAAATAAGAGTTTCGGCTTATAATTTTGGGGCACACCTTGACGCTCAAACATGTTATCTTCTTGAAAGAAGCCTTAAAACCTTAAACATAAGAGTGGAAAAACAATGTAAAAACGCTATGATTATAGCCGAAGAGCTGGAAAAAGAACCTAAAATAAAAAAGGTATATTATCCGGGTTTAAAAAGTCATAGCGGGCATGAAATTGCAAAAAAGCAGATGAAAAATTTCGGAGCGGTAGTTTCTTTTGAATTGGACGAGGAAAAAACAGATATAAAGCAATTTTTAAAAAAATTAAAACTTATAATGCCGGCTTTAAGTCTCGGCGGCGTCGAAAGCCTTATATGCGTTCCGGCAGTTACTTCGCATGCAAAAGTAAGCGAAGCGGAACGTTTGAAAATAGGAATAACTAATAATCTTTTCAGACTATCCGTAGGCATTGAAGATACGGAAGATTTGTTGGCTGATATTAAACAAGCGGCGGTTTAATTATATTAATATATTAGGGTCTGTTGACATTTTCGGAATAACAGTTTGAAATACCATCGCAATCTTGTAAATTATTTATTTTTACATATAAAAATAATAACGAGATTGCGATGGTTCGACTAATGCTCAATAATGAGAAATGGTTGAAGTTTAGGGATATAATGACAAAAAATAAAATATATGCCAAGCCTA
>JAFDMD010000128.1 GCA_019306185.1 Deltaproteobacteria bacterium | reverse complement strand
TTTTTATTATTATTTATAATTACGCAATTTATACTTACGGAACCTATGTCTATGCCTATATAATATTTTTCGGGAGTCATTTTAATTTGTTAAATTTTATAATTTATTTAAGGAATTTCTTTTTTGTCTATTTAGTCGATGCATAAAAACCTGCATTTTAAGCGTAAATAGTTTTGCCAATATCTATTATTTATCGCTTTTTATTAAGGGATTTCCCCTGCCATTTCGAACCGAAGGGAGAAATCCCTTAATTAGTCGGCGCTTAAAAAACATATTATATATTGAAGTTATTGCAAATTTTATAAAAAACAAGGTAAGATATTTGCAAGCGTTCAATACTACTCTTAACATTTTTTTGCAAATATTAAGAGGAAATACTCATTACTATCAAAAGCGGTAGTTTTATTTACGTAGCGGCTCTTACCGTCGAGGAAATAACTTTCGGCTGGTTTTGCGTAAAAAAGTTCACACTTTTAGAAAAACAAAGCCGAAAATCCGAGACGGCAAGCAAAAAGCGGAGCAAACAAACTCGGATACTGCCGAATTGAATTATCGGATAATTAACCGAACGGCTAATTATTTAAGCTTTTTATTAACTTTTTCAGCATCGACTAATTGGCGCCCCGTTCTCTCTTCGCCGAACGCTATTTTTTTTGTAATTATACATAATACATTCGTGATATAAAAGCCGGTTCATAACAAAAAAAACCGGCGAAATGGGGCGTTTATTCCGCTTTTTATTCTATAGCTTGCCTATATTTGTCTATTTTTATTATATATATTATTGCCGAACATATAGAAAAAAACGCCGCTCCGAAACATAGGGCTTTTACAAAAAGTATTTTCGGATAAAGAGCTACAGACGCTATTGTGGCAATTTGAAAAGCTATCATTATTTTGCCGAACGGATGCGCCACAGCTTGATATTTTTTTTCGGATACAAATATATAAAAAGACCAAACTATTAAGACTATTATATCTCTTCCCACCAGTATCATTGTAATCGGCAGGGGCAGATTGTAGCTTATAGATACCATTATTATTGACGTATCAAGAAAAATTTTGTCTGCAATAGGATCTAACAAGGTTCCCAAAGCCGATTTTTTGCCGAAATTTTTTGCAATAAAACCGTCTAACCAATCCGTAGCCGCCACTATTATTAAAATTATTTTCATCCATTCGTTTAAATGAGGATAATCTTTAACATAATATATGCAGGCGGCAAAAAACGGGGTTAAAAGTATTCTTGTTAATGTTAGAATATGAGCGATTATGTTATATATTGCCATTTTTTATTATATTGTTTTTTTTAAAGAATATTTTTTTCTATTCATAGTTTTTATAATTCGGTTTAAAACGTCTTATAATAATGTTGATTTGCCCGTAAAGCATAGAAAAACATATAAAATAGTAAAGTTATGCGTCCCTTTTTATGATTTTCTTAACATAGAATAATCGGCTATAAGATTTAAAATCTCCTTTGTATCCGAGTCTTTAAATATTTCAAGCGCTTTTTTTGCTATCTTTATATGTACTTTTGCTTTGTTTCGGGTATAATCAATTCCTTTATATCTATGAAGAAGCTTAAGTAGCATATTAAAATTTTTTTCGCTGAAATCTTTATTTGTAATTATAGTTTCTATCTTTTTTTTATCTTCCGGCTCCGCCGCATTTAAAGCATAAATAAGCGGAAGAGTTAGTTTTCCTTCTTTTAAATCGGCTCCTATCTCTTTTCCTAATACCGATGTGTCCGAAGTATAATCCAAAAGATCGTCCGCCATTTGAAATGCTATCCCTATATTATATCCGTATCTCGCTATGCTATCTATTTTTTTCTGCTCGGCGTCCGATATTATAGCCCCTATTTTGCATGCCCCTTCTATTAATACCGCTGTTTTACATTTTATAATAAAAAGATACTCCGCTTCCGAAAGAGTTATATCCCTTTGTCTTTTAAGCTGTTCTATTTCCCCTTTTGCCATATTTTCCATAATCCCCGCCATTACCGATATTGCCTCGCTTTTTTCCATTAAAGCCGCTACGGATAATGACCTTGCCAGCAAAAAATCTCCGGTTAAAATTGCGGTTCTGGTATTCCAGACCTTATTGGCAACTTTTTTTTTTCTTCTTATTAAAGCTCCGTCTATTATATCGTCGTGCATAAGAGTGGCGTTATGTAAGTATTCAAAAATAATGGAGAACAAAGCGTCGTTCTCCCCTTTATATTCGCAAAGTTTTGCCGAAAGAATCATTAAAAGAGGTCTGATCCTTTTGCCGCCCGAAAATATAATATATTTTGCGGCGTCCGCCACTATCCCTTTTTCGTTCTGCAAATTTCGTTCTATTGCTTTTTCTATTCTTGCCACATCTTTTTTTGCCAGTTTTAAAATACGGCTTTTTATATTATTTTTCATAATTATTTTTTTCTATTTAATTATACTTACGGACGTTTTTTCTAAAAACCATTTTGCAGCCTTCAACTTATTTAATCCTTTATAAAAATTAGTTGAAGTTTTTAGTATCATATTATAAATAAAGCAATATTTTTTAATTTTTTTTTCAATAAAAGCTTTTTATATTATTTGAAATTTAATGATTATAAAAAAGGAAAAAATAATGCGTATAGGCTTTGTAGGATGGAGAGGTATGGTAGGGTCGGTTTTAATAAACCGAATGATAGAGGAGGATGATTTTAAAAAAATCGAACCGGTTTTTTTCAGCTCCTCTAACGCGGGCGGCAAAAGCCCCGATATAAAAGGGGCGGAACCCTTGTTGCAAGACGCCTTTGATATAAAAAAATTGGCGGACTTAAAAGTTATAGTAAGCTGTTTCGGAGGAGATTATACAAAAAAAGTTTATAAGAAAATTAGAAGCGCCGGATGGAAAGGATATTGGATAGACGCGGCGTCTGCTTTGCGCTTAGATAAAAAAAGTATTATAGTTTTGGATCCGGTAAACAAAAAAGTTATAAATAAAGGACTTGAAACCGGAATAAAAACATTTGTAGGCGGCAACTGCACCGTAAGCCTCATGTTAATGGCGCTGTCCGGTTTATTTAAGTCCGGCTACATAGAATGGCTATCTACCATGACCTATCAATCGGCTTCCGGAGCGGGCGCGAAAAACATGACGGAATTAATTAAACAGACCGGTTTTCTATGCAAGTCCGCAGAGCCCATATTAAATAATCCCGCGGCTACGGCAATAGAGTTAGACCAATTAATATCCGAAAAAATCGAAAGCAAAAATTTCCCTATCAAAAATTTCGGGGCGCCTTTGGCATGCAGCCTTATCCCTTGGATAGATTCCGGAATGGAATCCGGACAGACAAAAGAGGAATGGAAAGGATTTGTAGAGACTAATAAAATTCTAAAGGCAAACCCGCCTATTCCTATAGACGGAATATGCGTAAGAGTAGGAGTTATGCGTTGCCATAGTCAGGCGGTAACAATTAAGCTTAATAAAAACATTCCTATAGCCGATATTATCGAGATAATAAAAAACGGAAATAATTGGGTGAAAATAATCCCTAACCAAAAAGCTTCCACATTAGAAAGTCTTACTCCCGCTGCCGTAAGCGGCAAGCTTACCGTTCCTATAGGCAGAATAAGAAAAATGAGCATAGGAGATAAATATTTAACCGCTTTTACCGTAGGTGATCAATTATTATGGGGAGCGGCGGAGCCCTTAAGAAGAGCGCTAAAAATTATAATCCGGCATATAAGCGGATAAGATTTTTAATCGCAAAAAAATATATACAAAGGAACAAAGGGTAAGATCAAAAAGCGCTAATAAAAAGATTTCTCCCTTCGCTATAAATTACCCTCTTTTAATAAAGGGATTTCTCGCGGAAGAATTCAGAGGCAAAAGCTTAATAAGAATTGATTATAGTCTTTTAATAAAGGGATTTCCCCCTTCGGTTCGAAATGACATGGGAAATTTTTTTACTTGTCTTGTCGACGAGCAAAGCAAGGAGAAATATAGAGCGCCCAAAAGTTAAGGCAATAAAAATGGAATATTTGTTGTATGTTCATCAAGCGACTTGTTTTAAAGATTTTACGCCATAATATATTTCATCGGGTTTAATATAATTTAAAGATTGATGAAATTTTTTTTTTATAAAATTTAAAATAATCGGATAATCCGGTTCTATACGCTCTTTTAACGGCGGAATTGCGTAGTAAGCATAGAAAAGAAGTAAATATTCATTCGGATCAAGGAAGCCAATTTACTTTTAACGCTTGGAAAACTTTTTGCAAGAAATCGATACTGTTTCTCTTATTACTTTGCAAATATACATCTTATTTTTAATGTTTTCTCAATATTTTATATGATTTTTCGGCGCGGACTATCTATTCCGGTTAAATTGAGACGCGGCTTCATTTATAAGTAAATCTTCCTGATTTTTATATCGGGGAGAAAAATGAAATACGGAAATTTTTTTTGCTTTGGCAAGTCTTGCAATTTTGCCCGCTTGTTTTGCGGTAAGATGATTTTTTAAAGCGGCAAGGTCATTATCTACATGCGCAAAAACCGCTTCTATAAAAAGATTATTTGCATTTTGGGCAAGAGGAAGAATTGTATTTATATTTTCTTTGGTATATCTAACGTCTGATATATAGGCGAGCTTTTCGCCGAAATTGATTTTTGCTATTTTTTCGGCAAGTTCCTCAATATCAAACAATTTATTATCGGCGCTTATTTTATCATTATATTTTTTACCGGATATTTTTTTTATAAGATTTTGTTTAAATTCGGCAAGCCAACGCCCTTTTTCTACTCCGAGTTTCTCTAATGCTTCCTTTATTATATTAACCCTAAATTTTTCTTCCATAGAAAAACCGAGACATTCTATTCCATGATCAAGTATTGCGGCTTTTATTATAATATTATCGTCCTCGAATATAATCTCGCCACAATTAAACGGCTTATCCGGTAAAATAATCGGCTCAAAAGCCATGTTGCAAATGTATTTTCTTGATAAAATTGTTTTGTCTAAAATTTCATAAACGTTTATTTCAAAATTGTTTTTATATTTTTTTATAAGATTCCAATTATATCCTGCAAGTTTTCCTTCTACATTTTTAATAAAGCCTTTAGGACCGTAAAGATATACCTTTTTGTCTCTTCCGAGCATTATTCTTATAAGTCTTTCGAATCCTGCAAAATGATCTATATGAGTATGAGTTATAAATATCCGCTCTATTTTAAGTATATTTTTTTCGCTTAAAGCATGAATATCTCCCAAATCAAAAAGAATCGCCCGTTTTTGAAATAAAAAAGAGACAAACAACCCCGGATCTTCAAAATATCCGTTGATAAATTCTGCGGAATAAAGCCTACTCATTAAGATAGAAACTTTAAAGCCTGTCTATTGATACAGTCGTATATCTCTATATCGGAGCCGTATATATCGATTATATCCTTATGGTTTATAAGCTCTTCTATTACAAAAGCCGTTAAATATAAGCTTGCTACATGCGGACGAACAACTAATTGCCTAAAAGGAGCGGTTTTGTAATCTATATCGAAATCGTCCGCCCTGCTTAATTTTTCGAGACATTTTAATATTTGGTCTTCAATACCGTTTTTATTTGTAGTCTCTATAAGTTTATCCTCGATAAGTTTCATAGCAACCGCGTTGGCAAGCGGTTCGATACATTCCGCAATTCCGCGTAGTATCTGTTTTTTTTTATATTCTTTGGAAGATTCTATTTTGGATAATATTTTTCCTTCTCTATTGCTGGGTCTAAAATTTTTCGCCATTATTAAAATATCCTTATTTTTTTAAATATCCGATTTAAAATCTTTTGCTCGAAAAATACAATTTTATAGCTTTGCAAAATTAATAATTTCCATAAAAATAGATTTAAGCTAAAGGCGAATTAAAATTTTTATCCGGAGCATAAATCAAGCAAAAAAAGTTTGTTGCCGCCAAAACTACATAATAGCAAGATAATCATATTGCAAGAAAATTAATATAACAAAGCAAAAAGGATAAGTAATATATGTCGCCTGTTTATTCCGATTTTTAACCTTATTAATTTTTGATTGTCAAAATTTATTCAACCCGCTATATCTATTTTGATTTGATTATCAAAATAATAAAAATTTTTTTACTTATTGCCTTTAATGATACGGTAAGTGAAAATTTTATAAAAAAGGAAAGATATATAAAAGCGTCTTTTAAAAATTTTTTTTCTTACGCCAAACAGATTTGGGCAACATCGGGCGACAAGAGAAAAAAAGGCTCCTTCCATATCGAAAAAAAGGAGAAAAAAAAACCGGAGCATAAAGATTTTATGGCTATTGCTTTAGAAGAGGCGAGAAAAGCCGAAAACCTATCCGAAGTTCCGGTAGGCGCTGTGTTGGTTGACAATAAAGGTAAAATCATCTCAAAAGGCTACAATCTCTGCTTGCATCTGTTCGATCCTACGGCTCACGCCGAAATAATCGCCATAAGAGAGGCGGGCCAATTACAGACTTGGGAACGCAACCTTATACGTTACTATAGAACCCTGTATAATGTGCATGGGCGCAGCGTTAAACGCCAGAATAAAAAGAATAGTTTACGGCGCGCCGGATTGCAAAGCGGGAGCTGCCGGATCGGTTTATTCGCTTTGCGACGATCCAAAATTAAATCACCGGATCGAAGTAATAAAAGGGGTTATGAAAGAGGAATGTCGAGAGCTTATAGTGGAGTTTTTCCGAAAAAGACGTTAAAATTGTTTGCAAGAAATCGTAATTTATTTTAATTGAAATTCCGAAAAAAAATTGTAGCAAAATAAAGCTATACAAATAAAAAAATTACAAATAAAGTCGGTCAATATAAACTCGGCATTGATAAAAAGCGTCTGTTCGGCTTGTTTGCCAAACAGACAGACAATAAATAGACACAACGATTGCGGCAATAATTTACGGAAAAAGCGTATCCGCTTTGGAAAGTAAGACGGCAGATAGCCGATAGACCAGAGCCTTTTTTATATAGATAACCAAAACGATAAAAACGGATTTTTAAAAAAATGAAAAAACGGGATTAAAATTTTGGAATTA
>JAFDMD010000127.1 GCA_019306185.1 Deltaproteobacteria bacterium | reverse complement strand
ATTCCATGTAAGTAAAAAATCGTTTAAATACATTTTGGAAGTATCAATAGCTTCAAGTTCTTTTATAAGTTCATTGTCCGTCATTAATTTCTCCTTTTAATTTTTGTCGTATAACTGCGTAGTTTGCCCGTTTGCGGCGTTGAAATTTTTTTTTAATCCTCGAAATACTCCGTGTATTCCTCCGGTTAAAAAAAAAATCGCCTTGCAAACGAACAAACTGCTTTGTTATACGACAAATTTATTATTTATTTGCTTCCCCTTTTTAGTTGTAGGGGATAATTATTTTTTTATAATTTGTAGTATGTTTCTGTTGATATTTTTACGCTTAAATTTTAATCCTCAACTTATTATTAATAAGCCTGCGGTTAAAATTTAACTTTGCGATTAGCCGTCCGCTTTTTGATGTTTATCATTTAATTAAGGAATTTCTCATCGCTATGCTCGTCGAAATGACAAGCAAAAAAAAACTCCGTCAAAATAATAAGCCTGTTCTGTCAAGCGAAGCGAAAAGTCCCTTATAATCCGGGTTACGCTTCTTACGGAGTTATAATTGTTCCGTAACCTTTTTTTATGCCGTCGCTTAAATGTTCCGGAGAGGTAATAATAACCTTTTTCCCTCCGTTTTCTATAAAATTTATCGCGGCTTCTATTTTAGGCATCATACTGCCCGCGGCAAAATGTCCCTCTTTGAAATACTCTTTTATCCGATTCAATTTAACATGTTCAAGCGGTTTTTCATTCTTTTTTCTAAAATTAATATAAACATTACTTATATCCGTAGAAATAATAAAAATTTCCGCTTTTATTTCCGAGGCAAGCATTGCCGAGGTTAAGTCTTTATCCAATACAGCGTCAATCGGCTCTATAAAACCGTTCTCATTTTTTATTACCGGTATTCCGCCTCCGCCGCATGCCACCGTTATATAATTGTTTGCTATAAGGTTTTTTATAGGATCTATCTCGATTATTTTAAGCGGAGCCGGCGAAGCTACGGTTCTTCTAAATCCTCTTCCGGAAGGGTCTTCGGTAAATGTCCAATCCTTATATTTCTTTTTTAAGTCTTCCGCTATTTCCGGCGTAAAAAAGGAGCCTATGGGTTTGGAAGGATTTAAAAAATTTTTATCCTGTTTATCTACTAACACCCTTGTAATTATGGTCGCGGTCTTTAAGGTTTCCCCTTTTAAATCAAGCCTGTTTTCAAAAGCGGTTTGTATCTGAAACCCTATAGCTCCTTGAGTGTCTGCAACGCAGCTTGAAAGCGGCACCTGATGTATTTTGGCATGCTCGTAAGCTATTGCAGAGCGTCTTAAAATAAAGCCCACTTGAGGCCCGTTTCCATGACATATAACAAGTCCGTAATTCTGTTTTACAATATCTGCAAGATGACGGCATGTTTCGTCTAAAGATTGATATTGATCTTCTACGCTTGTCTGTTTCGGGTTGCGTATAAGCGAATTGCCGCCTATTGCCGCTACTATTATTTTTCTCATCTGTTTCCTTTTATATAAATTTTGCCGGATAACTTCTTAGTTTGCCCGCTTGCGGCGTTACGCTCAAATTTCAATCCTCGACTTATTATCAATAAGCCTGCGGTTGAAATTTTCGCAAGCCTTGCAAACAAACTACTTTGTTATCCGACAAAATTGTAATAATTTTTTTATGATTTAAATTCAACTGTAAGACTAACCGCCCAATTTCAGTTATCTAAAAAATATTTTTTTATATAATCAATTTCCTTTTCTCTGTTTGTTATCCGGCAAAATTCATATTGTTTTTTTATGCTTAAATTCAATTTGACGATTAACCGCCCGATTTCTTATGTTTATAAATTAATTAGTCGATACTGAAAAAGCTACATTTTAAATATAAACGGTTTTGCCAATATCTATTATTTATCGCTTTTTATTAAGGGATTTCTCGCTACGCTCGAAATGACAGGTAAAAATAAAATTTATCAAAATAACAAAAAGTAATTTTTTTCCGTCTCTTCGCCGAGAGTTGTTTTTGTTTGTCATTTCGACGAGCGAAGCGAGGAGAAATCCCTTAATTAGCGCCTTCTAATCTTATCTTTTGTTCCTTTGTACAAATCTTTTTACGATTAACTATTCAATGTCCGTTATGTAAAAAATATTTTTTTATATAATCGATTTCATCCTCTTTGGTCGAGATTTCTTCTTTTATCTTTGCCTCGAAAAGTTTATTTGTAATTTCGGAAAAAATTGGTCCCGGCTTTACGCCTAATTTTATTAAATGGTTTCCGTTTATTATTACTTTTGTATTTTTTGCCTTTTTGTAAGCTTTAAAAAGCTTCTCTTTTTTAAGCGGGCTTTTTAAAGAAGCCATCATATATAATATTAACTCGGTTTTGAAAACTGAAATTTTTTTATATTCCATTTTATTTTTTTCTATGTTTTTTAAAAGGCTTTTTGCTTCCAAACGCATGTCGCAAAAAAGTATTCTTTCATTATGCGGAATTTCAAAATGTCGACATATATCTTGAGAGGCTTTTTTATCGCAATTATTAATCAAGCCCATAAAGTATAGCGCCCATTTTAAATAATCATCCTTTTTATACCATAATATAACCTCTTTTATTTGCTTAAGAAAAAAAAAGGCGTTTTTATCCGAAGCTATATCCGAAGCTATTGTTTGAATAATATTATACTTAAAAAGTTTTGTTAAAGGCAAAACAGGTTCCTTTTCTTTTAATATATATTTTAATTCCGTAAAGAATCTTTTGCCGGAAAGGCTTGCAAAAACATTTTTATTAACCGCCTCTTTGATAAGGTCTTGAGTATGCGGGTCTATGGTGAAATTAAAGCGGGTCGCAAATTTTATTCCTCTTAATATTCTGGTAGGGTCGTCTATAAAGCTTATATCGTGCAGCGCTTTTACGGTTCTGTTTTTTATATCTTTAACGCCGGAAAATATATCTGTTATTTCCCCGAAATTTTTCGGAGTTATATTTATTAAAATGGTATTGATTGTAAAATCTCTTCTCATAATATCTTCGGATAACAAGCCTGCTTTTACTTCCGGCAGGGCGGCAGGCGTTTTATAGCTCTCGCTTCTTGCCGAAGTAATATCGATTTTAAAATTGTCCGAAAATATTAACGAGGCTGTTCCGAATTTTTTATGAGTTTTTACTTTCCAACCTTTTTTTTTCGCAAGCTTTTTTGCAAGCTTTTTTGCAAACTGGGCGGCATTTTTTTCTATTAAAATATCAATATCTAAATTTTCGGTATCTAAAAAAAGGTCTCTAACAAAACCGCCCGCGGCATAAGCTTGGCATCCGAAATCTTCGGCTGCTTTGCCTATTTCTTTTAATAGGTTTAATATGTTTTGCGGTATTTTTTTTATAATATTATTTTTCAAATCGGCTCGCCCTATTTTATTTGTTGATATTTACTATGAGCCATTCAAACAAATTATTTTGTTCCGTTTTTTTGCCTCTCCTCAAGCAAACAATCCTTTATCACTCGTCTTATAATCATTTTTTTTTACATTTTAAAAGAAAATTTTTAAAATGTTAATTGTAATGCTTTATTATAAGTGATAATTTTTATCTTTATATTTTTTTTAAAAGGAGCAAAACATGGGACATATCGCCGTAAAGGATGTTTATAAAAAACTCGGAAACAGAATAGATTCTCTTTCCACAAGAGTCGCTTTAAATAAAACCTTTTATAAAATTTTAAAAGAGCTTTATACCGAACAAGAGGCGGATTTTATCTGCAAAATGCCTTACGGCTTTTCAAGCTTAAAAAAAATAGCCGGAGTTTCTAAGTTTTCGGAAACAGATGTTCAAAAAATGCTAGCGTCTCTATGTTCAAAAGGGCTTGTTATGGATATTATGGCAAGAGGCAAATTTTATTACATGCTCTCTCCTATGGTTATAGGAATTTTTGAATTTACAATGATGCGAACAGACGACAAAGTTGATTTTAAAAAAATGGCGTCCCTTTTTCATGAATATATGCTCGGAGACGATCAGTTTTTTACTAAAAACTTTAAAGCCGGAGATAAAGCCGCCTTTATGCGAACCCTGCCTCATGAAGAGGTTATAAAAGATGATCCTTATGTAGAAGTCTTAAGCTACGAAAAAGCGATAGATATTATAGAACAGGCAAAAAAGATTTCCATAGGAACATGCTCTTGCAGGCACGAAAAATTGCATCTCGGCACAAAGGAATGCGACGCTCCTTTGGATATTTGCACAAGCTTTGATAAATCCGCAGACTTTTTAATAAGAAATAATTTTGCAAAAGAGGTTTCAAAAAGCGAAATGATGGAAAAGCTTGCCCTATCAAAAGAAGCAGGGCTTGTATTAAATGCGGATAACGTTCAAAAAGGGATAAATTATATATGCCATTGCTGCAAATGCTGTTGTAATCTTTTCGGAGGCATAAATAAGTACGGAATTGCCAATATTATTATGACCTCCAATTTTATTGCTAAAACGGACGCGGATTCCTGCGTAGGTTGCGGGTTATGCGAAAAAGCCTGCCCCGTAAACGCCATATCTATGATCGAAGATAAAAATACCGGCAAAAAAAAAGACAGAAGACCCAAAATAGATCAAAGTTTTTGCTTGGGCTGCGGAGTATGCGGATTAAAATGCAAAACCGAATCTATAAAACTTGTTCCGCGCGAACAACGGGTTATTACTCCGGAAGACTCTTTGGAAAAATTTATTTTACAATGTATAGAAAGGGAAACTTTACAATATCAGCTTTTTAGCGATCCTAACAAAGTAACCCATAAATTTGCCAGAACATTTACCGGAGCTTTTTTAAGACTTTCGCCTGTAAAAAAAGCGCTTGTAAGCGGAAAGCTTAAATCCGCTTTTTTAAACTTTGTTAAAAAAGGGTAAGGTACCGGTTGTTATATATAGGTATTAAAATATGTTCGGGAAAATCGAATAGATACAATTAAAAACTATGTAATAACCTGATAAGCAAAGGAAAAGCGCTTAACTTATTGTTGAGCGACAAAATAAAAAATATCAACTAATTTATGAGGATAAAATGTCACTTTCAATATATTTAATATGGTTTTTAGTCGGAGTTGCATTTTTAGTTGCCGAAATAATAATGCCTGCGTTTATATTAATTTTTTTTACGGTTGGATGCTGGATTACCGCATTAGTCGTCTCAATATTTGATATTGAGTTAACAAGCCAAACATTAATTTTTATAGCGGCTTCTTTAACTTTGCTTTTTACGTTGCGAAAATATAGTTTAAAAGTATTTCGGGGTAAAACCTGCGATGATATTGATGATAAATATACAGATTCGCAGATTGGCAAGACAGCTATTGTAACAAAAAAAATAACCCCTAATATGTACGGAGAAATTAAAGCTCTCGGAAGTTTTTGGAGAGCTGTCGCGAATGAAGAAATTGAAAAAGGGGCGTCTGTTTTAATAGAGGAAAAAAAGTCCGAGGACGGACTTACTTTTAAAGTTAAACAAGTATAAGGAGAAAGCAATGAACGAATCATTAATTGTTGTCGGCATTGTAGCCGTAATTGTAGTTATTTTATTAATAAAGACGGCTATTATCGTGCCGCAAAGGTCGGAATACGTTATTGAACGACTTGGCAAATACAGCAAGTCTATTAGCGCAGGATTTCATATCCTGGTTCCTTTCATCGATAAGATCGCATACAAACGTTCCCTCAAGGAAGAGGTTATGGAAATTCCTTCGTTAGATTGTATTACCTCGGACAATGTATCGGTTTCGCTTGACGGCGTTTTATATATACAGGTAATTGACAGTAAGCTTTCTGCCTATGGAATTGACGATTATAGGTTTGCGGCAAGCCAGCTCGCTCAAACTTCTCTACGATCCGTGATAGGTAAAATTGAATTGGATAGAACTTTTGAAGAACGCGAAAGTTTAAACCAACAAGTTGTAGCGGCAATAGATGAAGCCGCTCAAAATTGGGGCATCAAAGTCTTGCGTTATGAGATTAAAGATATATCTCCGCCAAAAACCGTAATGAAAGCTATGGAAAAACAAATGAAAGCAGAGAGAGAAAAGCGCGCTACAATTGCTACATCCGAAGGGGACAGACAATCCCGCATAAACAGGGCGGAAGGCTTAAAAAAGGAAGCTATCCAAGTGTCTGAAGGGGAGAAACAAAAGCGCATAAATGAAGCTGAAGGGCAGGCAAAAGAAATTGAACTTGTAACATATGCAACAGCCGAAGGAATTAAAAAAATTGCCGAATCTTTAAGCTTGGCCGGCGGAGAAACAGCCGCGAATTTAAGAGTCGCCGAAAAATATATAGCAGAATTCGGAAAGCTGGCAAAAAAAAATAATACCATGATAATTCCTTCAAATATGGGAGATATTTCATCAATGGTCGCTACGGCGATGTCGGTATTAGGACATGCCAAACAAGCAAATAAGCCTAATAACGCATAGCAGGCAATTATTATTTACCCTTTTTGATCCGAATATCCTTATCGAAATAAAGTCGCTCGTTATGTTTTTGAGCAATGTTAAATAGTCGATACTAAAAAAGTATAATACAGATTGTAATTATTATAAATTTTAAGAAAGATAAGGTAAGGTAAGATATTTGCAAGCGTTCAATATTATTCTTAACATTTTTTTGCAAATATTAAGAGGAAATACTCATTGCTATCGAAGGCGGCATCAAAAGTTTATTTGCGTAGCGGCAAGCAAAAAGCGGAGCAAACAAACCCTGATACTGACAATTTTATGCTTTTTATTAGCTTTTTTAGTATCGACTAGGGTCTGTTGACATTTTAGGAATAACAGTTTGAAATACCATCGCAATCTTGTAAATTATTTTTTTTTACATATAAAAATAATAACGAGATTGCGATGGTTCGACTAATGCTCAATAATGAGAAATGGTTGAAGTTTAGGGATATAATGACAAAAAATAAAATATATGCC
>JAFDMD010000126.1 GCA_019306185.1 Deltaproteobacteria bacterium | reverse complement strand
TTATTTTACGGCTTTGTTATTACTTCCTTGCTTTTTATTAAGGGATTTCTCCTCGCTACGCTCGTCGAAATGACAGGCAAAGATAACGTTTGTCCAAAGAACATGGTAAAAAAATGTTTGTCCGGAATAAAAAGTTTGTCATTTCGAGCGAGGCAAAAAATCCCTTAATTTAAAGACCTATCTTGTCTATTGAAGCAAGGAAAAATTTCTCCGTTGTTGCTTCGCCGAACCTTGTTTTTTGTTGTCATTTCGACGAGTGAAACGAGGAGAAATCCCTTAATTAGCGCCTTATGTTTTTATCCTTTGTTCCTTTGTACAAATCTTTTTGCGATTATATTCTGTTGAAAAAGGTTGAACGCCTTAAAGTCCGCTCCATAACAAAATATTTATTATGAAATAAGTTCTTGATATACGGTATAGGGAACGTAAAAGCCTTTGCCTTTTCCTTTGCCTATTCCCATGGTTATTGATGGTTTGTTTTTGCCATGATAGTCTGTTCCGCCTGTTTTTTTTAATCCGAATTCTTCGGCAAGTTTTATATAATAAGCCGTATCCGAATCTTTATGTTCGGGATAAAAAGCCTCTATCCCTTCCAAACCCTCCGATTTTAAGTATGCTATAAACTCTCTTAGATTTTGCGAAGACATGTTTAAAAAAATCGGGTGCGCCAAAACAGGTATTCCGCCGGCATTTTTTATGCTTTGTATAGCTTTTTTGCAGGAAATTCTATATTTGGGAATGTAAGCCTTTCCTTTTGCGCCTATGTATCGATCAAAAGCTTCGTTTAAAGATCGGACATATTTTTTTTTCAACATAACCGCCGCAAAATGGGGTCTGCCGCAAAGTCCCGCTTTTGCTTCGGAGTTAAGCTCTTGCAGGCTTATTGTTATTCCCAAACTCGCAAGCCGCTCTATCATTTTTATGTTTCTGTCTTCTCTTGCTTTTTGAACCGGCGTCAATTCTTTTTCAAATTCGGCATCGTCAAGTTTTATGTTATATCCGAGTATATGAAATCCGTTTTTATTTTTTAATTTTTCCGGAAATTCCGCGCTTATCTCTATGCCGGAGATAAATTTTAAGGTTTTCGGGATTCCGGATTTAACCGCTTGCCTGCATCCTTCAAGCGTATCATGATCGGTTATAGATATAGCTTTCAGGTTTAACTGTTCCGCCTGTTTAATGATTTGTTCCGGCGAAGCCGTCCCGTCCGAAGCGGTTGTATGAATATGCAGGTCTATACGGTTATTATAATCCAAGAGATTTTTCCAAAAGCTCCTCTTTGGTTTTACATTCTATACATTGGGTTGTAACCGGTCTTGCCATAAGGCGTTTTCCCGAAATTTCTTCCCCGCAGTCTTCGCATATTCCGAATGTGTCGTTTTCTATGCGTTCCAGAGCTTTTTTTATTTTTTTTATTAGTTTATGTTCCCTATCTCTTAATCTTAATTCAAAATTTCTATCCGTTTCGAGAGAAGCGCGGTCCGCAGGGTCCGGAAACGCGGCGTTAGCGCCTGTCATGTCCGTAACCGTAGTTCCCGCCTGTTTTACCAGAGTGTTTAATTTTTCGGACAGAAACTCTTTAAAGTAGCTCTTTCTTTTTTTATCCATTTTTATCCTCCCGATAATTTACTCTTGTATCCATAATATGAGATTTTTCCTTGTTTAAGCTTTTTGACATTACAAACAAAAAAACGCCGGTCAAAATGACAAGTAAAAATTTCTTCCTGTTTTGTCAAGCAAAGCAAAAATATTTTTATATATTTATAAGCCATAAGAGCTTATTCGACTATAAACGGCTTGATATAATCAGTTTATAAAAGAGTTGAATAAATTACTTCTTTTTAACGGCAAAAACAATAAAAACTTTTATATTTCAAATCTGTTCCAAATCTTTTTCGGCATCTATATCTATTCCTATATGGTTGTTATCTATTTTTATATATTTCGTTTTATCCCGATACTTGTTAATTATTACTCTGCCGCCGATATCTCCTTTAATTTCCAAAAGATCTTTTTTAAATAAAGAGGGAAATAATACGGGGTTGCCTTTTTGAAAGCCGTATAGCGGAACTATAATGCTTTTAAGATTTTTTTTATACATAGCTATTATTTTATTTATTGTAATTTCATCTATAAAAGGCTGATCCGCTACCATAAAAAGATATGCTTCGGTTTTTTTATCGGAAGCGTTTATCCCTTTTTTTATCGCCGCGCTCTGCCCCAAATAAGCGAGGTTATTATAAACCGTTTTTATTTTGTCGTTTACTAATCTTAAAATTTTGTCGTTTCTATAAATAAGTATAATTTCGTCTAATAATGATGCGGAAGCCGCATTTACGACCCTTTTAACAAGCGGAACGCTTTTTATAGGCATTAAGAGCTTGTCTGTTTTCATTCTTTTTGAAAAGCCTGATGCAAGAATTATACCGCTTATCATTTTCCTTTTTAAATTTTTGCGTATAACCTCATAGTTTGTTATACGCAAAAATTCCCTTATTATTATTTTGATTGAAATTTATCTTATAAGTTTGCAATTAGATTATTTTTGCCGTTAAATAGTCGGCGCTGAAAAAATTAATAAAGATCGTAAAAAATGAGCCGTTCGGTTAATTATCCGATAATTCAATTTGGCAGTATCCGAATTTGTTTGCTCCGCTTTTTACTTGCCGTCTCGGATTTAGGGAAGGCAAGCCGTTAATATTTCGTAGGGACAGAACAATGTTCTGTCCCTACTTTGTGCCTTTTAAGCTTAAACTGTTTTGCCGATCCCTGAAGTTAAAGTTTAATAAAAGATATAAAAAGTCAACCTGTTATTTAGCGCTTTGTTATTACTTACTCGCTTTTTATTAAGGGATTTCTCCTCGTTTCACTCGTCGAAATAACAGGTAAAGATAACGTTTGTCCAAAGAACATGGTAAAAAAATGTTTGTCCGGAATAAAAAGTTTGTCATTTCGAGCAAAGCGAGAAATCCCTGAATTTAAAGACCTATCTTGTCTATTGAAGCAAGGAGAAATTTCCTCGTTGTTTCTTCGCCGAGCGTTGTTTTTGTTTGTCATTTCGACAACCTTTATTTTACGTTGTCATTTCGACGAGCGAAGCGAGGAGAAATCCCTTTATTATTACCCCGTTATCATTTCAAACACGGCAAAACAATCCTTTATATTGTCTTCTAATCTTATCCTTTGCCCCTTTGTACAAATTCAATCAATTAAAAACCGTTTTTAACCGGCATATAAAAATCGCTTTTTAAAATTATGCCTCAAAAAATCAATTTTCCTTTAAAGACCTTCTCATTGTGTCTGCAATGGGGCTTAAAAAGTATTGAATAAAGGTTCTTGAACCGAGAATAATATAACACTCTCCGGGCATTCCCGGATAAAGTTTTACCTCTTTTAACTGAGAAAGCTCTTTTTGATTCACTTTAATTTTTGCTAAAAAATATGCGGCGCCGGTTAGTTTGTCGGTAAAGCTGTCTGCGGATACGGTTTTAACTGTTCCTTTTAATATAGGAACATTTTTTGTTTTATATGCCAAAAGTTTAACTTTTGCTTTTAACCCTGCATATACTACGTCTATATCCTTCGGATCGATTTTTGCCTCTATAATCAATTCGTCGTCTTGCGGCATAATATCGGTTATGGCGGACCCTGCAGGTATAACTCCTCCTTTTGTATGAAAATTAAGCCCGGTAATTATTCCGTCTTGCGGCGCTATTACGGTTGTTCTGTTTAATATGTCTTGAGCCGCTGTTACCTTTTCTTGTATGTCCGCAATCTTTTTTCGGGTATCTTGCAATAGATCCGTTATTTCATTTTCTCTTTGATTCTTTAAATTTATTATCTCTAACCTTATTTCGTTAATTCCCTGCTTCGTTTTTGCAATATCTGCAATATATTCGCCTTTATCTCCTTTTAATTTGGCAATCTCTTTTTTTAAAGCGATTAATTTGGATTTCGAGATCATTTTTTTTTTAAAAAGCTTTTCTACGGACATCATCTCGTCTTCAATAAGCGCTATCTGTTCCTCAGCGGATTTTTTTTGAACTTTAAAGCCGATTATTTGCTTTTCCAATTGTATCTTCTTTTTATCTAAGGACTTTATTTTATCCGCCAAGCTTTTTTTGCGTATGGCAAACAATTTTTTTTCCCCTTTTATTATCTCCGAAAAATATGCGTTATAATCGGATGTTATATTAAATACTGGTTGCTTTAAGCCGTCTGCTTCCGCTTGAAGCCTTGCTTTTTTTATTTGTAGAGCCTCCGCCTCTTTTTTCAATAAATTTAAGTTTGCTTTTGTCGAAGTCTCGTCTAATTTGATTAAAGGCTGCCCCGCTTTAACCTTTTCCCCTTCTACAATTAATATTTTTTCTATTATGCCGCCTTCAAGATGCTGAATTGTCTTTTTGTTGGAATTAGGCTTTACATATCCCGGAGCTATTGCAGCGCTCTCTATTTTTGCAAATCCCGCCCATAATCCGAAAAAAAAAAACAACCCCGCGGTTATCCATATTCCGATTATTATCGGTTTTTTTGCAACTTTTCTATCTCTCATGTTTTTTATACCGCTTTCTTGCCTTCCGTAAGCTGTTCTAACACCTTATCTTTATCTCCGAAAAGCTTTGCCTCGCCTTGATGTATTACAAAAATTTTATCTATAGCCTGCAATACCATTTCCCTGTGGGAAATAATAATTAATGTAATTTTTTTCTCTTTTGCGTTATAAATCGCTTTTGTCAAAGCGGTTTCGCCTTCTTTATCAAGATTTGAATTCGGCTCGTCTAATATTATAAGTTTGGGGTCGTTATAAAATGCTCTTGCAAGAGCTATTCGCTGTTTTTGTCCTGCGGATAAGGCGGAGCCTGCTACGCCTATATCGGTCTCATATCCGTTTGGCAGTTCTAATATAAGTTGATTAACGCAAGCGTCTTCCGCCGCTTTTATAACTTTTTGCGGATCCGCCCCTTTATCCATTCTTGCAATATTATCCTTTAGCTTTCCATTAAATAATTCCACTTCTTGCGGCAGATAACCTATATGATTTTTTATATCCTCTCTATCCCATGTATATATGTCCGCATTATCAAGCCGAACCTTTCCCGCGTTCGGTTTATATATTCCTGCAATAAGCTTTGCCAAAGTTGTTTTGCCCGCTCCGCTATGTCCGATTATACAAACCGATTCGCCCGCCGCAATTTTAATATCTATCCCTTTAATTATAGGCTTTTCGCTTAATTCCGGTTTATATACAACCTTTTCTATCTTTAAATCTCCTTTTGGAGGCGGAAGCCTCATAGCCTTGTCTCTTACGGTCGAATCCCTCATTAATTTATTAAGCCGTTCGTAAGATCTTCTGGCGCTTAATACGCTTTTCCAATTGCTTATTGCCGCGTCAAAAGGAGCCAAAGCCTTGCCGGAAAGTATTGAAGCGGCAATAATGCCGCCAGGGCTCATTTTATTATAAACTACAAGATAAGCGCCCGCCGCCATAGTAAAAATATAGATAAATAAACGGACGGTTTTTGTTATATTTGCTATTAAATTTGTTTTTCCGCTTGCTTCGATTTGCAGGTTAAGAGCCTTTTTATTTATTTTTCGCCAATTTTTTATAATTTCGCTTTTCATTCCCATAGCCTCTATTACTTCCGCATTTCTTGTTGATATTTCTATCTCTTTTATGCTTTGCAAATTAAATTCGCTTGCGTTTTTTAAAAGAGGCGCTGTCTGTTTTTCGTTATAAAAGGCAAGAAAAAGCAAAATGCTTGCGCCGATAATTACAATAAGCGATATTGCCGGATGTATAAAAAATATTACTATAATATATATAAATGCCCATGGAGAATCTATTATAGAGTTTGTAGCCGGTCCTGTTAAAAAGTTTTTTAAAGAGGAAAGGTCTCTATGAAAAAGGCTTCCTTGCAAGCTTTTATTTATAGCGGATAAACTTATTGCATCGGATAAAAGCAACGAGGATAATTTTTCGTCTAAAAAAAGACTTATATCCGCAGATATATAAGAACGAACAATTTGAATTAATCCGAGTATTATTACAAGCCCCGATACTACAAATGTAAGAGCCGTTAAAGTATCCATGCTGCCGGAAGATAAAACTCTGTCGAATATCTGCAAGGCGTATAACGACGTCGCAAGAGTTAAAAGGCTTGCAATAAAGCTAAAAAATAAGGAATATTTAAAAGCTGTTCCGCAGGCTTTAAGGGCTTTTTGAAGAGCTGTTTTTTTGAGGTCGAATTCTTTTTTATTCATATCTTTAATTTCTGCAAATAACAAACCGCTACCGTTTCCGCTTATTAACGCAATCGTTCAACTATCATTTAATACCGCAATTTCATTCTGTTATTGCAACAAATCAAGAACTTTTTCGCTTTGTTTGGTATTGCCGGCTATTTTTTTGCTTGTCTTTGCGCCGGTTTTTATTTTTACCATACCATTTTAACGAATATTTTTTGATCTGTCATTTCTACCCGAAGGGGAGAAATCCCCGTATTAAGAGTAAAACCCCTTTATTATTTCCCGAATAAATAAAAACCGTTTTATTTTAACAATTCTCGGTTTATCCGTCTTTAATTGAAATTCGGGCGATATAATTTTTTTATTAAAAGATGAAGTCGTCCGGTCCAAGGTCGAATTCGCCTATTATTTTTACGGCGAAATCGGAGTTGTGGTCTTGCAATAGGG
>JAFDMD010000125.1 GCA_019306185.1 Deltaproteobacteria bacterium | reverse complement strand
CTCCGCACCGCCTCGTTCAAAAGACAAACAAAATAAAGCTCTCTTCATTTTAACAAAAAAAAATCCTGCCTGTCCTGCAAAGCAAAGCGAAAAATCCCTGAATTGTTTCCCGCTCCGTTTTATAATCATACTTTTTTCTTATTAACTATAAAATTGATTGTAAAAGTATGCCATAAAGAATGCTTAAGAAAGGCTATATCCGAAGTTTATTTGCGTAGCGGCTCTTGTTGTCGAGGAAACAATTTTCGGCTGGTTTTTCGTAAAAGAGTGTGAACTGTTTAAAAGCTGTGCATAGCGCAGCTTGAGTTTTCACACTTTTAGAAAAACTAAGCCGAAAATCCGAGACAACAAGCAAAAAGCGGAGCAAACAAACTTCGGACATAGCCGAATTGATTTAAACCGGCATACGTTTATTACTCAGTCCAACAAATCTTTTTAAATCATTTTATTGGAATCTATCTATATTACCTTTCCTTCTATCCTCCTTCTTATCCTTCTAACAATATTTTATTTTATGATTAGGTAGTCTCGGATCAATAAACGTGTTTTTGCCTCTAAAGCCTATCGGAGTCAATTTTTCAAATAATTTTAGCTTTGTATTTTTAATCTGTTTACGATAATCTTCTTCCGTAATTTCGGGATTACTTTTTTTTATTCTATAAGCGTCCGTTACAAAATAAATTCTAAACTTATTAATCTTATAAGATTTATTTAAAAAAATATCCGCAAATTTGACGCTCATAAAATCTTCTACGGCGGTTTTAAACTTATCTTCGATATTTTTTACCTCAAAATATTTCGGAGATTTTATATTCTTTAATTCCACAAGATATAAATCGTAAAGATTATTTTCTTTGCATTTAACTATAATAAGGCAGTCCGGCGAAGGCGGGGTTTTTTCCAGATTTAAGGAGGCGTAATATTTGTCTATTTTTAATACTATATAATCTTCTTCCGATATTTTTTCATCTATTTCGGCGGAAACATCAGTTTCTTCGCAATAATCTCTTATGTAATAAAATAACTCGGAGTTATTAATAATTTTATCTATCATTCTGTTCATCATTTAATTTGTCTATAAGATTCATTTTTTCTTCAAATAATTCTTCGGCTACCTCCAAAAAATTATCGTCATATATGCCCAATTGATTTATTTTCGATTTTTTAACAATACTTCCGGTTTCCGTATCTTCAAAAACCGAAACTTCAATCTCTTCAGGCATAAGCTCTTTTGAAAGAATACTATTGTTCATTTTGCTAAAAACATAATCGCTATGAGAAGTTATTACAATTTTAACCCCTATTTTTGTTAATCTGCAAAAAATCTCGGTTAATTGAAGCTGAACCTTCGGGTGCAAATGAGCCTCCGGCTCTTCTATAAATATTATCGGTTTAAATATATTTTTATTCTCATTATCGGTTGCATAAGGTATTATATGTCTTAAATATAAAACTATAGGGGCAAGTTCCGAAACCATTGAAGAAGCGTATAAAATCTCTATGGTTATATCCGAATTATCCGGCGTATAATATATTCTCTGATCTTTATCGTCAAAAAACACTGTCCCTTTAATAATTTCCCGTTCAATATCTTCAATCAGTTCATATAATTTAGGTTTCTGTATAGTAACTTTTTGATTTACGTCTATTCCTGCAAGACTTAAAAAATAATCGCTTACAGGCTCCGGTAATCTCGGGACTTCAAATTTTGCGGTAATGTGTCTTCTTTGTTTGGATAATTCGGCAAATATTACCGAATAACTGCTTAAAGCCTGATATAAACCTGTTCTTGCAACCGGCATATAATAAACATTACTGCCTGCTGCGCTTATTTCATCGGAAAATTCAGACAAAATACTTTCCATATAAGAATCGCAATTATCGTCAAAAGTTCCTGCGCTTTTGGTGGAAGCATATAATATGTGTTTTGTTTCTTCAAATTTATTAAGTTCAAAAGCTTCTTTGGTAATTTCTATAATTACATCTTTTTTAAAAATCGGTTTATCTGTAAAAATCTCCTCTTCTATTATAAATACGGCTTCAAAAAAATTAAAACTCAATACTATTTTCGGAGAATTTGCGGAAAATTTATTTTTAAGATTTTTTAAACCGCCGAAGGTAGAATAAAAAGGATCTGTAAGCGCTTCGGAAAAGTTTTTTAAAACAGTATCTTTAAAAAAGCTTTCCATCTCTTTTGTTTTATTATTCTCTTGTTTAAAAGATAAAGAATCGTCCAAATCTTTTTTAAGCTTTTTAAATTCGTCCGAATGCTTTATTTTGTGGGAAAAGTCTATTCTGCTGCCGGTATAAGCATTAATAAGCTGTTTAAGAATAAGATACGTCGCGGATATTGCATAAGATTTGCCCGTATTATTTTTACCGAATATTCCTACAAAAGATTTGTTTAAATCAAACTCAAACTCTTTTATGGGACCAAAATCTGTTATTTTAATCTTCATTTTACTTTTCCTATTTCTCCTCTAATCCTTTTGCCTCAAATGTTTTACCATATGTCCGATTTCCGGAAAAATAATCTCGTTGCAAGCGTCTTTGCAAGCGTTAATGCTTCCCGGAATTAAAAAAACAGCTTTTTTTTTAATAATTCCCGCGCAAGCGGAAGATAAAATAGCCGGCGTTCCTATCTTATTATAACTTACCATAGCAAAAATCGTAGAAAATACGGTTAAAGTTTTTTCAAACAAAGGGCTTACAGACTCTACCGTTATATCCTTTTCCGAAACTCCGGTCCCGCCCGTTATAATCAAAGCGTCCGTTTCAACGCTATTTAAAGCTTCAAAAACCTTTGTTATAATATCATCCTTGTCATCCTTTGCCATACTTCTATAAACTACATTATGCCCGTTTTTTTCCGCCGCCGCCTTTATCCAATCTCCGCTTTTATCCTCTTTAATGCCTCTTGTAGAAGATACGCTTATTATCCCGAAACTTAAATTTTTTAATAAATTATCTTTATGAGCCATTATAATCTCTCCCCTTTTTATTATATTTCTTTTTTATTATCTCAAAACAATATCAAGCGCAATATTCTTATAAAATTATGAATTAACATTTATTATCAGTGTCTAATTTTGTAGGATTTGACGGTATTATACGGTTTATTATGGGATTTATCAACTACTTATGCGGCATTTAATATTCAGCGCTTCTGTTAAGATATTAATCGGCTATAATTAGTCAATTTTTATTATTTCATCAAATAAAATAAGTAAAAATTTAAAAGTAACTCTCTTATATTTATTATAATATTTATTTTAAAACGGAAGTTAAGCTTCCTTATTTTATTTTTTATAGGGAAGCTTAACGACCTCCGGCTTTTTTATAATTTTTTAGAAGTCGCAATAAAGTAATTCGGATATCTTTGAATATATTGAAACTTTCTATAATATTAAACGAAAACATAGTTATATCGGCTTTCTAAGTCCTAAAAACTTTGAAAAATAATTTGTAATTTGATTTTGTGTCCATGCTTTCGGGGGAAGTCCAAATCGACAAATAAAAAGAGCGGTAAGGAGAAATCCCTTAATTTGTTTCTTCTTTTTAAAAATTTGTCGGATAACAAAGTAATGTGTTCGTTTGCAAGGCGAAAAAAATTTTTAACCGCAGGAATACATGAAGTATTTCGAGGATAAAAAAATCTTTTCAACGCCGCAAACCGGTAAATTACAAAGTTAAACGGTAAACTTTTTATAGGTATAAATATATTGACAATAACAAAGCCTAATGATATTACGCCATAGATATTTATATAAAAATCTTTATCTATCTGATTTTTAAGGTTTTTAAAGCAAGTTTCGCTCTTGATTTAATATTTGAAAAAAAATCGGAATAAGTCAAATCAATATAAACAAAAAAAATACAAACTTTAATCTTATAGTTCTTTCGAAAGGAGGTGCGGAAAAGCTTACAATCGAACAAATTGTATTATAGTCTAATATTTAACAAAATAAATTTTTAGGAGGTATAATTAAATGCCAAGTTATGTAATTGCTGAAAAATGCGATGGCTGCAAGGGCGGCGATAAAACCGCCTGTATGTATATTTGTCCTAACGACCTTATGGTTTTGGACCCTAACGCTATGAAAGCTTATAATCAAGAGCCGGATCAGTGTTGGGAATGTTTTTCCTGCGTAAAAATTTGTCCTACGCAGGCAATAGAAGTAAGAGGATACTCCGATTTCGTTCCTCTCGGAAGCAGCGTTATGCCAATGATGGGCACCGAAGATATTATGTGGACTTGTAAATTCAGAAACGGACTAATCAAAAGATTTAAGTTCCCGATCAGAACAACTCCCGAAGGACAGGCTAACGCGTATACGGATCTGAAAGGCAAAAACCTTGATAGCGGTCTTCTTTCTACCCAAGAGGCTGACGGTTATAAAATACCGAAACCTCAGGCTACTGTATAGTTTTATAAAATTTAATTAAAAAGTTATAATAATTAAGGAGGATATAATATGGCATTACCTAATCAACCTTTGGGTGAGCTTAAAGCTGTAAGAGATCCGGAAGTCGAAGAACGCGAAGTCGATATCTTGGTAGTAGGCGGCGGTATGGCTGCATGCGGAACTGCATTTGAAGCAAAAAAATGGTGCGGCGACGCTAAAATTTTACTTTGCGACAAAGCCGCAATGGAAAGAAGCGGAGCGGTAGCTCAGGGACTTTCCGCCATTAATACATATATCGGAGAGAATTCTCCGGACGATTACGTAAGAATGGTTAGAAACGACCTTATGGGTCTTGTTAGAGAAGACCTTATATTTGACCTTGGCTGTTATGTCGACGACTCGGTTCATCTTTTTGAAGAATGGGGACTTCCGGTATGGAAAAAAACCGACGACGGAAAAAACCTTGACGGAAAAAAAGGCTTGAAACAGGGAACTCTTAAAAGCGGCGCAAAACCTGTTAGAACAGGAAAATGGCAGATAATGATCAACGGCGAATCTTACAAAAGAATCGTCGCCGAAGCGGCTAAACTTGCTTTGGGCGAAGAAAACATTATCGAACGTTGCTTTATAGTGGAACTTCTTCTTGACGCCAACGAAAAAAACAGAATCGCAGGCGCGGTTGGTTTTTCGGTTCGCGAAAATAAAATTTATATAATCAAATGCAAAACCGCTATGGTAGCATGCGGCGGCGCTGTAAACATTTATCAGCCCAGAAGCGTAGGCGAAGGAAAAGGACGCGCTTGGTATCCGGTATGGAACGCAGGCTCTACATACACAATGTGTATGAAAGTAGGAGCGGAACTTTCCATGATGGAAAACAGATTTACCCCTGCTCGTTTTAAAGACGGTTACGGACCTGTTGGCGCATGGTTCCTACTGTTTAAAGCAAAAGCCTTAAACGGTTTAGGCGAAAATTTTGCGGCAAGCGACGCTGCAAAACAGGAACTTGAAAATTTTGCTCCTTATGGAACAGCTGCAATTACTCCTACCTGTTTAAGAAACCATCTTATGCTGTTTGAAATGAAAGAAGGTCGCGGTCCTATTATGATGGATACCGTAACAGCGCTTTCCGATATCGGCAAAACAATGGATAAAAAAGAGCTTAAACATCTCGAATCAGAAGCATGGGAAGATTTTCTTGATATGACTTGCGGACAGGCTAACCTGTGGTGCGCTACAAACACAGAGCCTGAAAAGAAAAATTCCGAAATTATGCCTACCGAACCTTATTTACTCGGTTCTCACTCCGGCTGCTGCGGATTATGGGTATCCGGACCGGATTACGACTGGATCCCGGATTCATACAAAATCAAATACAACGGAAAAATATATAACCGTATGACTACCGTAAACGGCTTATTTACAGCCGGCGACGGCGTAGGATGCTCCGGTCATAAATTCTCTTCCGGCTCTCATGCGGAAGGGCGTATCACCGCAAAAGAGATGACAAGATTCATCCGCGACAATGCAAGCTTTACGCCTACTTTAAAACAGTCTAAAGAAGAACTTGTCGATCTCGTATATAAACCTGTTCGAACATATCTTGACAACTGTGAATATACAACCGCCACAGATGTTAACCCTAACTATGCAAAACCGGACGGAATGGCTCTTCGTTTAATGAAGGCTACCAACGAATACGGCGGCGGAACTGCTACTTACTATCAAACAAGCAGCAAATCCCTTGAAGTCGTTATGGAGCTGTTAAGCGTTATGCGCGAAGACTGCGAAAAACTCGCGGCAGGCGATCTGCATGAGCTTATGAGATGCTGGGAAATCTATCATCGTATCTGGACAGTTGAAGCGCATCTACGTCATATACAGTTCAGAAAAGAAACCCGTTACCCTGGCTTCTACTATCAAGCGGATCATCCTGGACAAGACGACGCTAACTGGTTCTGTTTTGTAAATTCAAAATATGATCCTGCAGCGGCAAAATGGGATGTATTTAAGAAAGACTACATTAAAATTATTCCTTAATAGACTATAAATAAAGATAATTTTACAACCGAAATGCCTCCGAACGTTTTAAAGCGTTCGGAGGCATTTTTAATGAATAAAGGGGCTTATAGCAATTCTATTGATCAGTTAAGTTTAACAAATGCAAAACGATAAAAACGATACAAGAAAACATAACATAGAAATTTTGGATAATCTGGGCTATCGGCACCTTGGGAATACTCAAGTTTTTAAAAAAAACAATAGCTATATTTTGTCGCCTGCCGTTAAAAAAAATACTCAGGGATATTATTGGTTTGACGTGAGTAAAAAAAATTTAGAGCGTATGAATAATAAAAATTTTTTGATGCTTGCAAGAATTGTTCCCGACTTATTTATTTTTGAAAAA
>JAFDMD010000023.1 GCA_019306185.1 Deltaproteobacteria bacterium | reverse complement strand
ATTCCTTGTTCATTTGGTCCGGCTTACGAAGGAGAGCGCGTTAGAGGCGCGGATCTTTACTGCCAGTGCGGCGGCGGCAAAACCCAATGCACCGAGCTTGTAAAAATGGCGGAGATGAATAAAATAGAAGACGGCAAAGTAAATATAATAGGTCCTGATATCACCGATATAAAAGAGGGCGGAACATTTCCTTTGGGAATTTTCGTTCAGATAGCGGGAAGAGAATTCCAGACAGATTTTGAGCCGATTATAGAAAGACAAATCCATCATCTTATAAACTACATTCAAGGAATAATGCATATAGGACAAAGAGATATATCTTGGGTGCGTATAAGCAAAGCCGCTATTGAAAAAGGCTTTACTTTAAAAGATATAGGCGTGGTTCTTCATGCAAAATTTCATCAGGACTTCCAAAAAATCGTAGATAAAGTTCAGATAACTTTTTATACCGACAAAAAAGATGTTGATAAACTTACAAAGCAAGCGAGAGCCGAGTACAAAACAAGAGACGAGCGCGTTGAAAAAATGCAGGATGAAGATGTGGAAACATACTATTCATGCACATTATGCCAGTCTTTTGCTCCTAACCATGTATGTTCCGTAAGCCCGGAGAGAACCGGACTTTGCGGCGCATATAACTGGATGGACTGCAAAGCCTCTTTTGAAATCAATCCTACCGGTCCGAATCAGCCTATTGAAAAAGGGGAATGCCTTGACCCTGTGCTCGGACAGTGGAAAGGAGTAAACGATTTTGTTTATAAAGCCTCAAGAGGCGCGGTTACTCATTACAACTTCTATTCTATGATTCATGATCCCATGACAACATGCGGATGCTGCGAATGTATTGCGGCAACCCTTCCGACATGCAACGGCATTATGACAGTAGGAAGAGATTATGCCGGCGAAACTCCTTGCGGCATGAAATTTACCACTCTTGCCGGCGTTATGGGCGGAGGCGCTTCTTCTCCCGGTTTTGTAGGGCACTCCAAGTTTAACATAACGCAGGGTAAATTTGTTAAAGGAGACGGCGGGATTCTTCGTATGGTATGGATGCCGAAAATCTTAAAAGAAGAAATAAAAGAAAGATTAATAAGACAAGGCAAAGAGCTCGGTTATCCTAACTTCTACGACATGATTGCAGACGAAACCGTAGGCGTTACGGAAGAGGAGATACTACCTTTCCTCAAGGAAAAAGGGCATCCCGCTTTATCTATGGATTCGATCATAGCGGGATAACAAAATCAAATAATTATAAGGCTGCCTTTAATCATTTATATAATGGCAAAGCCCCTTGCATAACAAAGCATTTTGTTCGTTTTCAGGGCTTGCGAAAATTTTAAACGCAGGAATACATAGAGTATTTCGAGTATTAAAATTTGAGCATAATGCAGACAACGGGCAAAATTCGAAGTTGTGCAATGGGCTTAGGCAGCCTATCTATATATTTAAAGGAGATAAAAATGGCATTAACAGGGATTCAAATATTCAAAATGCTGCCACAGACAAACTGTAAAGAATGCGGCGTTCCTACCTGTCTTGCTTTTGCGATGAATTTGGCTTCGGGAAAAGCCGAACTTGACAGCTGCCCCTACGTTTCCGACGAGGCAAAAGAGAAACTTGCCGAAGCTTCGGCGCCTCCGATTCGTCCGGTTGCCGTAGGAAAAGGGGTTAGAAAATTTACTACCGGCGGCGAAACGGTTCTATACAGACACGAAAAAACATTTTATAATCAAACCGCTTTTGCGGCTATGCTTGCGGCAGATTCGGACCAGAAAAAGATCGAAACAACCCTTAAAACATGGAACGCTTTTCAGTATGAAAGGGTAGGTTTAAACCTGCGTCCGGAAATCATCGCCATAAAAGATACCGGCGATAAAAAAGCTTTTGCAGATACCTGTAAAACAGCGGCTGAAAATTCCGAATTCAACCTTATACTTATTTCGGATAACGCCGATACAATGCAAGCCGGAATAAAAACCGCAGGATTTAAACGCCCTCTTATATATGCGGCTTCCGAAAACAATATAGATGAATACGGAAAGCTTGCCAAAGATAATGATCTGCCTTTGGCGGTTCGCTCCGATTCAGCCGAAGGGCTTATCGCTTTAACAAAAAAACTTGTCGCGATGGGCTTAAAAGACCTTGTGCTTGACCCGGGTTCAAGAGAAATCAAGCAATCTTTGGAAGATATGGTGGCAATAAGACGAGCCGCATTAAAAGATTCTAACAAGGATTTGGGCTTCCCGACAATTACCTTCCCATGCGAAATGGCTTCCAATATAGATATGGAAGCTCTTATAGCGGCAATGCATGTGGCAAAATATGCCGGGATAGTAGTAATGTCCGAATTTGAACCGCCAAGCTTATTCCCGCTTCTTTTGGAAAGATTAAACATATTTACGGATCCGCAAAGACCAATGACGGTTACCGAAGGAATATATCCTATAGGCAATCCGGACGAGAATTCTCCGATTCTTGTAACCACAAACTTTGCATTAACATATTTTATAGTTTCCGGCGAAATAGAAGCAAGCAGAGTTCCTACTTGGCTTTTAATAAAAGATTCCGAAGGACTCTCCGTTATGACGGCATGGGCTGCTGGCAAATTTGCAGGAGACGACGTAGGAATTTTTGTTAAAAAATCCGGAATAACCGATAAAGCAAAAACCAAAGAGCTTATTATCCCCGGTTACGCAGCGGCAATAGCGGGCGAAGTGGAAGAGGAGCTTCCTGATTGGAAAATTACGGTAGGACCCAGAGAAGCCGCTCATCTTCCCGCATTTCTTAAATCAAAATAGAGAGGTATTTTATGCTGTTAATAGGCGAAAGTTTAAATGTTATTTCAACGAAAATAGGCAAAGCCTTTAAAGAACGCGATCCTAAACCTATACAGGAAGAGGCGCTTTTTCAAAAAGAAAAAGGCATGGACTATATAGATATTAATTTGGGTCCGGCTAAAAAAGACGGGCATGAATTAATGCCTTGGGTTGTAGAACAGGTTTTTGAAGTGGTTCCGGATATGCCTCTTGCTTTGGATACTTCAAACATCGGCGCAATTGAAGCCGCTTTGAAAAAAATCAAAGAAATAGGTTATAAACCGGCGCAGTCTCACATAATAAATTCAATTATGTGCCGTTCTGCAAGATATGAAAAAATGGTTCCTCTTGCGGCGGAATATGACGCCGATTTTATCGCTTTAATGTGGGGACCCGACGGACTGCCGAGAGACGAAAACGAAAGAGCCGCTCTTTGCGTAGAGTTGCTTTATTTTGCTAACGAAGCCGGAATTCCGAACGAAAAAATATGGGTTGACGGCATTGTAACTCCGGTAAATATCCAACAGCCTCAATTAATTAGTCTGATGGAATTTCAGGGAATGATACAGGATATGGCTCCGGGCGCAAAAAGCGCCTGCGGACTTTCTAACATCTCAAATGGTCCACCGGAACATCTCCGCCCGATATTGAATCAAACCTATATGGTTATGCTTGAAAAATATGGCATGGTTTCGGTAATAGCGGATCCTCTTGACCAAGGACTTATAGATATTGCAAAAGGAAAACGTCAAGACATAGTCGATCTTATATATGGCATGATGGATGGAAACAAGCCGGATATTTCAAGCCTTTCGGACGAGATGGCAAGATATGCCAAAACCGTTAATATAATTCTCGGCAATAGCCTTTATTCCGATTCATGGCTTGAAGTGTAATTATATTTTTTTATTAAATCATTAAACGTAAATAATGACGAGTCTGATTATCAGACTCGTCATTATTTTTAAAATTTTCTTGTGTTATAAAAATTCTACCCGCCGCGCTTGTATAGCAAAAAAGGTTGCTTCCTGTTATTTCGAGCAAGGCGAGAAATCCCTTAATTATTTTGATAATCATTTTTTTTGCGTTTAATAGTTAAATATATTAAGAGAAGTTTGCGTTTGTTTGCTCCGCTTTTACTTGTCGCTTCGGATTTTTGACTGCGTTTTGAGAAAAATACAAAAACTCAAGTTGCGCTTTGCGCGACTTGCAAACAGTTCCTATTTTTTAATGCAAAATTTGTCAAAAATTGTTTCCTCATCGACAAAAGCCGCTACGCAAAAAAATTTAAACATCTACCTTTTTATAATCATTCTTTTTTGCGATTACAATATAAACTTGGATATATATCTTATGAGTAAATATGACCCGTTATACAATTATCTTACAAAAATACCTTCGGATGTTTCTGAAAAAACTTTAACATTTGATGAGATAGAGGAAATTATTAATGATAAATTACCGCCAAGCGCATATAATAACAGAATGTGGTGGGGAACTATGCCAAAGGTTGAAAAGCGCTCTCAGTCTAAAGCATGGCTTAAAGCAGGCTGGAAAGTAGCTAAAGCGAAACTACCTGAAAAATGGGCGTTATTTCAACGACTGGTATAACGTCAAAATAAAAGATTAATTCTAAACTGAAAAAAATATGTATAAATCTATAAAAATAGAAGGTTTTAGGCAGTTCGATAATTTTGAAATTGATGACCTCGGAGCCGTAAACCTTTTTTTGGGACAAAACAATACCGGCAAATCAAGCATATTAGAGGCTTTTTATACCCATGCTTGCGGTTTGAATTTTAATAATTTTAATAAAAAGATTATTAACGGTAGGCGTTTTAATCCGCCTAATAGTCCGATAGATGCGGGAAATCAGATAAGATCATTATTTTATTCTACCGAAACGCCCCCTTATAAATTTGACATTTCAATAATAAGAGAAGGAAAATACGGGGGGAATGATAGAATAGAGGATATTAATTATAAATATGAATATATTTTTGAACCATCTTCCTTTATGTCGTCCATATTCGATCCGAGATCCGAGGGTTATCTTGACGCTTCCTTTTTAGAAAACCATAAAGAAGCTACCGATACTTTTCTTGGCTCATTTGAAATAAAGAGTTTCTGTAAAACTTTGCCCAGAATGTCCGGACTATACTCCGAAATGAACAAGAAAACAACGCTTCCTTATTATTACCCCAACCTTTCTATAAAGAGCAAACATTCTAATTTTCATACTGCCATATTCCATAATATATTAGATCATAGATATGAGGATAAAGATTTAGCTATTTTCTCTCATCTGAAACGGTATGATATATTTAAAGATTTTATTATAGAAATAAAAGAGGCTTTTCCTATAATAAAAGATATAGACTATATACCTTATTTTGAGGGAGCTAAAGCCCCCTTATTAATAACTATTAATAACGGTAAAAAACTGCCTCTTTATACCTTCGGAGACGGATTAAGAAGATGGTATCATATTCTCGGCAACATGATCATTTTTCAGAATGCTATTCATTGTATTGAAGAGATAGATTCCACATTTCATCCGGAATCTCAACATAAGCTTGCGCCTTTACTTTTAAAATATTCAAAAAAGTATAATAATCAAATTATGCTTACCTCTCATAGTTTGGAATTTGCAGATGCTTTTTTATCTTCTTTATATAAAGAGGATAAAAACGAATTAATAGAAAAAGGGGATGATCCTGTTAGGGTTTTTACTTTGGAAAAAGATAAAAATGATAAAATCGGACTTTGGAAGCGAACAGATAAAGAGGCTTTTAAGCTACGTTCAAAATATAATTTGGAGATTAGATAAATGGCGTTATCAATAATTATTTGCGAGGGTAAAACAGACGCCATATTAATAAGCTACTTTTTAATTAAACAATATGGCGTAAATTTTTCCGAAGCCGCCCCGCCTGTTAAGCTGCCTATCCAACATAAAAATCAAAGTATAAAGTGGTATTCAATAAAAGAGAATAATAAACCTTCCATTGCGATATTGGGAGCAGGCGGAATTGATAATATACCAAAAACCCTTTGTGAAATATCGGAGATAAATAGAAATGCAAGCGAGAAAGTAAGATTTACAAAAATAGCGTTATATTTTGATACGGACACAAGAAAAAAGACGGACTGCAAAGAATTATTTTGTAACTGGCTAACAAAGGCGGGCTACGAATATGAAAAAGATAAAGCAAACCTTGATAATTGGTTTGAAGCTTCCATAACCGGCGCCTTTACACCCCACCATACCAAAGGCGTTAAAAATAATGAAGTTGGTATAAATATTTTCGGGTTGGCTTTGCCTTGCGATAGTAAAGGGGCATTGGAAACCTTTTTATTAAATTGCTTACAAGAAAAAGGCGACGAGGATAATAAAATAGTAACAGCGGCGGAAAAATATATTAATAATATAAAAGATGTCTCTTATTTAAATAAAAGACGATTTCCGAAAAAAGCGGCGCTTGGTTCCGTATTATCGGTTTTTTCTCCGGATTGGGTATTTACGAGAATGGACGATAAATTAAAGCTTGTAGAATGGGAAAAGATTACCGATTTTTCAAACTCTTATAAAAAGCTTCAATTTTTAACGGAGTAAGCCAATTTAATTAGTCGATACTAAAAAAGTATAATAAATGTTGTAATTATTAAAAATTGTAAAAAGATTTGTACAAAGGAACAAAGAATAAGATCAGAAGGCAATAATTAAGGGATTTCTCACTTCGGTCGAAATGACAGTCCAAGATTACTTTCTGTTATTTTAACATAAGTTATTTTTGCTTGTTATTTCGACGAGCAAAGCGAGGAAAAATCCTTTAATAAAAAGCGATAAATAAAATAGATATTGGCAAAACCGTTTACGCTTAAAATGCAGGTTTTTCGGCATTGACTATTTATGCAAAAAATATAGTAGTTAATCAAACGCAACTTCTATTACAAATTAAACAATAAGAAAAAAAATATGTATAAATCTATAAAAATCGAAGGTTTTAGGCAGTTTGACAATTTTGAAATTGATGACCTCGGAGCCATCAACCTTTTTTTGGGGCAGAATAATACCGGTAAATCAAGCATATTAGAGGCTTTTTATACTCATGCTTCCGGTTTGAATTTTAATAATTTTAATAAAAAAATTATCTGCAAAAAAAGTTATATCCCTAATAATCCTTTAGATGCGGCAAATCAAATAAGAACATTATTTTATTCTACGGAAGCGGAGCCTTACAGATTTGTTATTTCAACAAAAACGGACGAATCGGTTTGCGCCGATAAAATTAAAAACAATGTTGTTTACGAAGCTTCTCATAAACTTGAAGTTGTCTTTGAACCTTCCGCAGGCATGTCCTCCATATTCAATAATTCAAAGGAAAACGGTTATTTTGACGCCTCTTTATTAGAAGAGTATCAAAATGCGGCGAATAATTATATCGGATCATTTGAAATAAATGAAAAAAGCTACGCTTTTAATAGCGTAAAAATCGATTACAAGCATCCGAATTTTTCCATTGATAATAAATATCCGCAATCTTATTCCGCAATCTTACAGGATATACCGGATAATAGATATCCGAACTCGGATATAACTGTTTTTTATTATTTAAAGCGTTATAATATTTTGGAAGATTTTATTGCGGAGATGAAAGAGGCTTTTCCCGTAATAAAAAATATTGATTATATACCTTATCCGGAGGGTAATAAAGCGCCTGTTTTAATAATTACAAATGACGGCAAAACTCTTCCGCTTCACGCTTTCGGAGACGGATTAATAAGATGGTATCATATTTTCGGCAATCTAATAACCTTTAGAAACGGCATCCATTCTATTGAAAAGATAGATTCTACATTTGATCCGAAATCTCAAAAACTACTTACCTCTTTGCTTTTAAAATATTCAAAAAAGTATAATAATCAAATTATGCTTTCCTCTCATAATTTGGAATTTGTAAATTCCTTTTTATTCGCTTTATATAAAAATAAGAAATTCATAAAAGAAGGCGAAGATCCGGTCCGAATTTTTACGCTTACAAGAGATAAAAACAATAAACTCAAAGTTCGGAAAGATACCGGCAGAGAGGCTTTTGAACGGCGTTTTAAATATAAAAGGGAGATTATATAATGTTATTCGGAGCAAACCCAAAATGACAATATTTTCCGCGGCGCTATTATTATTTCTTGTAATAGACCCTTTCGGCAATATCCCTTTTTTTATTACCGCATTAAGTAACGTAGATAAATCGAGACATAATTTTATTATTATAAGGGAACTTTTTATAGCCCTTGCGATACTGCTTATCTTTCTGTTTTCCGGCGAGCATATCTTAAAAGTATTGCATATTTCCGAGCCTGCTTTAACGGTTTCGGGAGGAATTCTTCTTTTTTTAATTGCAATCAACATGATATTTCCTTCTAATAAAAGGGCATCCGAAGATTTAACGGGCGAGCCTTTTATATTTCCTCTTGCAATTCCTTATATGGCGGGGCCTTCTGCAATGGCTTCGGTTCTTTTTATTATGAATAAAGAGCCTGCGCGATGGGCGGACTGGCTTATGGCGCTTTTAATTGCGTGGTTTTGTTCCGGTTTAATTATATTGATGTCCGGTTTTTTAGCGAAATTTTTCGGTAAAAAAGCGCTTCTTGCCACAAAACGCCTAATGGGAATGCTTCTTGTAGTAATTTCGGTTCAAATGTTAATGTCAGGCATTTCCGATTTTATTCTTTCGATTTAACTATTTACTTTATGACCTCCGATAAAAAACAAGAAAAGCAAAACCTGCGTATAAGGCACAAGTTCATAAAAATAATAGCTCGCCTTCTGCTTTGCTTTATAATCTTTTCTATATTTATCGTATTACATCTAAGGTGGATAAACCCTGTTACAAGCGCGGTTATGATTACCCGGCATATTACCAATAAAGATAAAAAATATCCGGTAAAATTTAAATGGGCGGATTGGAAAGATATTTCGCCATATATGCCGCTTGCGGTTATAGCGGCGGAGGATCAGAAATTTTTTTATCATTACGGCTTTGACGTTCAGGCAATCTTAAGGGCTATTGAAGATAATAATAATAAAAGTCAATTAAAAGGGGCAAGCACTATTACCCAACAGGTTGCGAAGAATCTTTTTTTATGGAAGAAAAAAAGCTACATAAGAAAAGCTTTTGAAGCATATTTTGCAATCCTTTTGGAGCTTTTATGGAGTAAAAAAAGGATACTTGAAGTATATCTTAATATAGCCGAATTCGGAGATAATATATACGGCGTATCTGCGGCGTCCGATATACTTTTGGGCAAATCCGCAAATAAGCTTACCGAAAACAATGCGGCTCTTTTAGCTTCCGCCCTTCCGAATCCCAAAAAATTTAAAGTTAAAAGACCCTCCGCTTATATGAATAAAAGAAGGATATGGATAAAAAAACAGATGAGAAGATTAGGCGGAATTGGGATATTAAAAAAGTTATAATATTGGAATAACATTCTCCTTGTTTTATAAAGCGTTTCGTAATAAAATTTATATTTATAGAAAGGGAAGCGAAAAACCATAATAATAAAGGGATTTCTCGTTTTGCTTGATAGAATAGGCTTGTTATCTTTGCCTGTTGTTTTATTTGTCATTTTATTTCAACTACTTTTATTTTTGCTTGGCATTTCAACGAGCGAGGAGAGGAGAAATCTCTTAATAAAATTAAAAACTTTTTGTTTATTTAATTATAAGGAGAAATATTATGTCCAAAATTCAAAAAATTGTTTCGGCTTTTGATATGTCCGACTACTCGGAAAAGGCGCTTATATACGCTTGCAAATTGGCTGATGATTTAAAAGCGGAAATTGTAATTGTAAATGTTGTAAATCAAAGAGACGTTGACATTGTCTATAAATTAACAAAACAGTATATGAACGATATGACCATAGAGGATTATATTAAAAATCAGGAAAAAGATAGAATTGCAATAATTGATAATCTGCTTAAAAATAAAACGGATATTCAATATAGAAAGATTATTAAAGTAGGCATTCCTTTTGTCGAATTGATAAATGCAATAAAAGAGGAAAAAGCCGATTTGGCGGTTATGGGAACAAAAGGCAGAAGCAATATTGTAGGAGCTATTTTGGGAACGACCGCGGAAAAGATGTTTAGAAAATGTCCTGTTCCGTTGTTGAGCGTTAGGCGAGACGATTAAAATTTCGATTTATAACTTCGTAGTTTGTCCGATTTGGGCGTTGGATAACAATTTTTAATCCTCGAAATATTATATATATTTCTGCGGTTAAAAATTATTATCCTCCTTCAACTTGAACAAACTATTTGTTATAAATAGAAATTTAATTATTTTTTTTTCTGATTATAATCAAATATCATAGGTTGAGCTAAGCTAACGCGAAACCCAACAATTAAGTTGCTCCAATTCGTTTAAAAAGGGTAGGGGATAGAAGTTAAGCCGCGCGCAACCTAACAATTCAGAAATTTCTCGCTTTGCTTCAAATGACAGGCTTATGTGATTTTAGTCGACGCTGAAAAAGTTACATTTTAAACTTAAACTGTTTTGCCAATATCTGTTATTTATGGCTTTTTATTAAGGGATTTCGACGAGTGAAACGAGGAGAAATCCCTTAATTAGCTCCTCTGTTCTTATCCCTTGTTCCTTTGTACAAATCTTTTTGCGATTAAATTATACCGCGCCCAAAAAACTGGGCAGTAAAGAGGCGATATGCTCAAATAGGAAGTAAGCGAATCAAACAAAAAAGATTAGATAAAAATAGACGGCGCGCAATTTGCGCGCCGAACTGGACATAAGTTTAAAAGCCTTATCTTGACAAATAGGAAAGCTCATTTGAGAAATAAATTGTTCATTTGGGTCAAATGAAGTTACTTTTTTAAAATAAGATAAAAATATTACAATATTTATCAAAAAGGAGAAAAAAGGATTTCAAGCGCTAAATTCCCTGTAAAAGAAGCCGAAATTGTAGCTTTAGCCGAAACGGTTGCTATTATAGCGCGCCCAAAAGTCAAGACAATGAAAATGGGATATTTGTTGTATGATCGTCAAGCGACTTGTTTTAAAGATTTTAAGCCATAATATATTTCATTGAGTCTAATATAGTCGATGCTGAAAAACCTACATTTTAAGCTTAAATTGTTTTGCCAATATTTGTTATTTATGGCTTTTTATTAAGGGATTTCTCCTTGTTTCACTCGTCGAAATGACAGGTAAAGATAACGTCTGCCCAAATGACAGGGGAAAAAATATTCGTCCGGAATAAAAAGTTTGTTATTTTGAGCAAAGCAAGAGACCCTTTAATTATTTCCCTGTTGTTTCTTCGTCGAGCTTTGTTTTTGTTTGTCATTTCGACGAGTGAAACGAGGAGAAATCCCTTAATTAGCTCCTCTGTTCTTATCCCTTGTTCCTTTGTACAAATCTTTTTGCGATTATTTTTTTTTAATAATGAGGATTTTTTCTTAAAATTTGCAAAAAAATATTAAAATTAGTACTAATTCCTTGCAAATCTTTTAACTTGTCTTTCTTGAAATCTATAATAATTACAATATGTATTATGCCTTTTCAGCGCCGACTAATATAATTTAAAGATTGATGAAACCTTTTTTTATTATAAAATTTAAAATAATCGGATAATTCGGTTCTTAATTCTTTTAACGTTTCATGATTATTTAAATAAATATCTTCATATTTTACCGTCCGCCATACTCTTTCTATATAAGATGTTATCTAACGCTCTGCCTTTGAAACGCATGCTTATCTTTATCTAATGTTCGATAAGAATTTTTTCTATTGCGGATAATATTTTTTTGTTATCCGTTTTTTTTAGGTTGAAATAGAGGCTGTTTAATGCGGCGGGAATGTAGCTCTTAAATTTATCTTTTCCTTTTAAGGTTAAAAAACCGAAAGCTCCGAGTATTTGCAAATTTCTTGTTATTAAACAGGCTTTAAAACATTCTAAAAATTTTTTTTTATCAAATCCGGCAAAAACCGAAAGTTTTTCCAATGTATAATTAAATATTATGTTTTGTATTTTTTTGGAAAGGTTAACATAAGGATCTATTAAAAGAGAAGCCAAGTCGTATTCCAATGGTCCTATTCTTGCGGATTGAAAGTCTATAAAATATGTTTTATTTTTATAAATCATTATGTTTGCAGATTGCATATCTCGGTGCATAAGTCCGAGATATGCGGAATTTTGCGCCGTTTCTGCAATTTTTTTAAATTCTTCGGCAAAATTTTGATATGTGAGTTTAAGTTTTAGATAACCGTTTAAAAAGGAATCGGTAAAATATCGACATTCTTTATCTAATATAAGGTTTTTATCGTAATAGGGGGTTTGAAAGCATAATTTTGTATTGAAATTTTCTTTTCCTGTTATAGAAAATTTTATAAGCGTATCTATTACGTTTTTATATAATGAGATTATTTTATTAATATTTTTCTCTTTTGTTATAATGTCTTTAAGATGTATATCACCGAGGTCTTGAAAAAAAATAAAGCCTGCGATTGTATCGAAAGCTACTATTTTTGGAACCGGGATTTTGTTTTGATAAAGAAGTTTTCCTATTTTGATAAAAGAGTTTGTTTGAGATCTATTTATATCGACGTTCATTTCATCTTCCGCCGCAATTATGCTTTTTTCCCCTTTTGCGGATAGTCTATGATATGTTCTATCCGAACCGTCTCCTTTTAATTTTTTAACGACAATATTTTTATCGGTTTTAAAAACGGAGCGGGTTATAGCGTTAAAAACCGCTTTTTTATAAGAGCTCGGGGTTCCTATATCCTGCCAGTAATTTTTTGTTATAAAAGCTTTTATCGGTTTTTTTAAGTCTATAAGTTTTTGAAAGATTTCTATAAGCCCTACGGTTTTATTATCCGGTATAAGCTTTATTATTTCCGGTTCTATTACGCTTATTCCGGTATATGTTAAAATGTTGCCGTTTGGAGAATTGTTTGAGGAAAAGCTTTTTACAAAATAGTTTTTATCTATGTTTACTTTGTTAAATTTGCGGCAATCGCTCATAACCATAGTAACCGCACAAGGATGATTTTTATGAAATCGGCAAACCTGTTTTATATCTATATCGGTTATTATATCGGCGTTTATTGTTAAAAAAGCGGAGCCGCATAGATATTCGGAAGCGTTTTTTATGGCTCCTGCGGTATCTAATATTTTGGGTTCGTATAATATGTTTATTTTTACGGGATAATGTTCGGATAGTATATGGTCTTTTATTTTTTTTGCAAGATGATGAGTATTTATAGTTATTTCGGTAAAGCCTGCTTTTATAAGTTTTTTTATGGCAATGTCGATAATCGGGATATTTTGTATGGTAAAAAGCGGTTTCGGTAAGGTTTTTGTATGCGGATAAAGCCTTGTTCCGTAACCTGCGGCAAATATTAAGGCTTTCATAAGTTTGTTTGTTCCTTTTAACTTTAATAAGATTTGTTTTTTGGATTTAATCCGAAATGATTTGTTTAGTAGATGCCGCAAAACCTGCATTTTAAGCGTAAACGGTTTTGCCAATATCTATTATTTATCGCTTTAAATTAAGGGATTTCTCCTCGCTTTGCTCGTCGAAATGACGGGTAAAAATAATGCGTGGATTTATCTCTTCGTGCAAAATGACAAGCAAAAATAACTTATGTTAAAATAACAGAAAGTAATTTTGGACTGTGATTTCGAGCGAAGGGAGAAATCCTTGACTATTTATTAAAAGCTTCTATAAATTTTATTATTTTTTTTTGATAGATTAAGATTTTTTCCTGATCCTGATCCGATTTTTTTATGCCATGATAAGCAAAATAATCCAAAGCATTTTTATAATTAATTATGGAAAGGGATTCTGGAAGTTGTATTTTTTTTGTTTTATACATTTTATTTCCGAAAGACTGTATTTTTTTTAACAAAGCTTTTGCAGAGTAGTTTTTGTTATTATGATTTTTTAAAAATAGTAAGACTATTAGGTAAGATTCAAAGAATTTTTTTATAAAAGAGGCGTAATGTTTAAGCCTTATTAGCCCCTTTGAGGATACTTGGTATTCCCCTTTGTTTGTATCCGATTCGGTTATGATTTTTTCTTTTATAAAAGCTTCTATTGTTTTTTTTATAAAATATTCGGACGATTTTTTTTGATCGTAAGTAAATTCGTTTTTAAAAAATTTTTTTAAAAAACGGTATGTTTTTTTAATATCTGCCGCGGCAAAGGTGAATTTGTCGCCAATTAGTATAGCCGCCGCCGTATATGCGGCAGGTATAAAGAAGTATGCGCAGTTGTTTCTATAATAATCGAGAATTTTTCTTTTTCCTGTTTTTACCATATATTCCGTTTTTTCTTTTCCGGGCAGTTTTTCTATTAGTCTTCTATGTTCGTAAGACGCCAAACTGTTTTTTATGCCGTTTTCGTAGTCTTTTGTTATAGTATCTGCAAAGGTTGCGTTAAACAGACTAAGATAATCGGAATAATTTTTAATATGGTCTGTTATTGTTTGGTAGCTTAAAACCTCTTTAAAATGGTTTAATATTGCGCTTGCAACAAGAGCATGAGGAGTTATAACGGAGGCTTCGTCTATTGAATTTAAAATTCTATAACTTACCCTTTTGCATAAGCTATTTTGTTGTTTTGTATCCATATTTTTTATATCAGAGTCGTTTTCTCGTAAAAATTCGTTTAAAGATATAGGCTCCGGAAATTTAATATGGATTTTTCCGTATTTTTTCTTTAAAACTTTTCTTGCGCTTATAACCTGTTTGAAGTTTTCCGGCTTTTTTTCCGCGCCTTCCGCCTCTTTTATATATTCTTTTTCTTCGATAACTCTGTCGTAGCCTATAGATATGGGGGCAAATATTAAATCGTCGCAAGCCCCTTTTGAATAAGCGTTAAGAAGTATATTCATAAATCCGAGTTTCGGTTTTAATAATTTTCCGCTTCTGCTTCTTGTTCCTTCTATAAAAACTTCTATATTACCTCCTTCTTCAAGCAGATTATAGACGTATTGTCCGAATACTTTTGAATATAGCGGGGCGCCTTTAAAGGTTCGTCTTATAAAAAAAGCGCCTCCTCGTCTGAATATAGGCCCGAATGGCAAAAAGGACATATTTTTGCCTGCGGCTATGTGCGGAAGATAAAGTCTGTTTAAATATATTGTCCAAAATAACACCATGTAATCTATATGGCTTTTATGACACGGTATAAATATAATAGGTCCTTTTTTAGACATTTCTTTAAGCCTTGCAATTTGCGCTGGGTCGGCTTTAAATTCTTCAAACATTAAGTTGAGAATGAATTTTAATATTGGCATTACAAGTCTTGTTAAAGCAAATTTATGTTTCGAAGCTATTTCGTCCAAATAAGCGCCCGCTTTTTTATATATTGCAGATACCGGTTCTTTATGGCGTTTTGCTTGATCTTTCATGTAGTTCATTAAGACTTTTTTTGTAAGTACATTCTGCTTTATCTCGTCATAAGATTTTATTATGGGTCCGGTTACTCCTTGTCTATGTCTGTTTATCTGTTTTATAAGGATTTTTCTTATATCGTTGGCAAGGTCTTCCGCGCTTTTTTCTAAGTTTTCCGGTTTATTTAAAAAATTTTTAAGGTTAAACGGAGCGGATATTTCTACAAATATTTGTCCGGGGTTTTTAAGCAAGGTTATTGTTCTTCTTATAACGCCGGGTTTTTCTGCGGGGCCGAATAAGGCGTCTATAAGTTTATAATGGCTTTTATGGGGGTTTTTGCTAAAAAAAGTAAGATGCGGAACTATATATACGGTTTTATCGGTTTGCTTTTGTATGTTTATCAGATATTGAACGGGACATGTTTGTTCTTTTATAAACTTTTTATAAAACCATTTTTTTTCTATTAAAGGAAATACTCCGGTTTTACCGTTTAAAACAGCCTTTTTTATATAACCGCTTTTGTACGGACTTTTAAAAGAAAGGTTTTTATAAAAATAATAGAATACGGCTATCAAAGCTTTAAATACTCTTGATACGGGCTGCCATAAAAATATTTTAAACCCGAAAGCAAGGGTTGGAACGGGAAGTTTTTCCCGTTTATATTTTGTATATAAAAACAGGTATTCAAAGAAGTTTTTATATTTTACGGTATATATAACTATGCTGTCTCGCGATAATCGTTTTAAAGAATCGGTTTCCTCTTTATTTGTTTTTATTCCCCTATAAAATATATTTAATATATAGGAAGCAAAAAAACCTATATTTTCGGGTAGATAACATAAAAAGTAGTTATCCGCATCCTTTAAAACTTTATCTATCCACAACCGGATTTTTTTTTTAAATTCTAAAAACATAATTTATCTCCATAGATAAGTTATCCGTATAATTTTCTATTTTGTTATACAAATAGCCTCTATCATTTTATCGTTTTTTATTAAGGGATTTCTCCTCGCCTTGCTTGTCGAAATGACAGTGGGAAAAATATTCGTCCGGAATAAAAAGTTTGTCATTTCGACGAGCGAAACGAGGAGAAATCCCTTTATTAGCGCCTCTGTTCTTATCCCTTGTTTCTTTGTACAAATCTTTTTGCGATTAATTTTTTTTAATAATGAGAATTTTTTCTTAAAATTTGCAAGAAAATATTAAAATTAATACTAATTCCTTGCAAATCTTTTAACTTGTCTTTCTTAAAATCTATAATAATTACAATATGTATTATGCTTTTTCAGCGCCGACTAATTAGTCAATGTTGAAAAAGCTGAATTTTAAGCGTTTTACAAAGCCTCCGTTAAAAACAGTTTTACATATCTTGTATCCAAAAATTTAAAATCTTCAATATATTTATACTCTTCTTCCAATTCGTCAAACAGTTCTTTTAATACCGCGGATAGCTGCGCGCTTATATTCTTTTGGTCTTTAAAGTTTTTAAAAACAACCTGTGATAAAAAATCTTTTTTTGCGCTTTCTTTTATTCGGTTTTTTTTGTTATCCTTTTTTTCAAAAATAGCGTTAAAAAATTTTATTAATTCCTCTTTTGTAAGCGGAAGCGGCAAATTTATTTTTTCAACCCAAAATGTTAAAAGCAGATTTTTATAGCTGATAAAAGAGGTTAAGGTTTTATCCTTTATTTTATCGGTTTTTATATTAAGCTTTTTTAAAAGCATATCCGCGGCAATTGCCTTGTTTAACTCTTTGTCGGTATATTCTATCTCTTTTTGAGAAGCAAAGTCTTTATAAAGGTTGCCGTTTTTATAATTATCAAAAAAAAGCGGTTTATCTAACAGAACGCCTCCGCATATTCCCGCAAGTTTTTCGTCTAAAAAGCTTAAAGAAAAGCCGTTTTTTTTAAAAAAGCTTTTTTCGACAAATTGTTTTGCCTTTTTTTTAAGAGCGGCTACAGGTTTATAACCATATCTAAATATATCCGCCAGCATATATTTAGATATGATGTCCGCGCAAAACTTTTCTTTGTTTTTTTGGCTTGGTTTTTCTTTGTTATAAAATGTTTCCAAAGCCATACTTAAATATCCGGCGGCTTTTTTAACGGATTTATCAAGCTCCGGCTTGCTTTTTATAATTTTTTTATCCGCAGATATTATATGATTGCATAATGATGTGAATTCATAATATATTCCGGTAATTATATCGGGATTTTTTATAAGTCGGACGGCTCGGGCAAAAAGGTCTTTTTGATCTGTATGTTTTAAAAAAACTGCGGGCATATCTGTTGTTTTTATTGCGATTTTTTTAAAAAAGATTTTTTTTCCTTTTTTTTTTAAGGTCTGGCGATTTAAAGGCTGATATATAGATACGGCTTCGTAATAAGGAACAAATCCTTTTTCGGCGAGCCTAATGTTTTTCATTCTAAAAAGATCCTCTTCCGTTTCTGCGGGTATTATTGCGGAAGCGGCAAATAGAATTTTTTGAAATAAGGGATAATTGTATTTTGCCATGTCTTGCAAAAAGCTTTTTATTAACTCTTCGATTTTTTCTTTTTTTATTTCGGAATCGGCAAAAGATTTTATTTTAATATAAAAGAGATCGTCAAAGGTAAAAAAATCATCGTCAAAATCGGACGGTTCCTGATTTTTTTCTCTTACTCCTACGCTTATCAAGCGGTTTAATATAAAATTAAGCAGATCTTTTTTTTCTTCCGGCTCTTCTTGTAAAAACCATTTTAAAAGTCTTTTGGGATCTGCCTCTTTTAAAGCGAAAAACCAGTTTAAAGCGGCGTTAATATCGAACCTGTCTTTATTCCAAGATTCCGCGTCTAAAATGTATGTAATCTGTTTTGAAGATGCCATGGCAATAAGGGGAAGAGCGTCGGCTATGCCTATTTCCCATATTAACAAACGAAGGTCGTCTTCCGCAAAGGAATGAATTAACGGGAGCGCCTCGTTATCGTTAATTATTTCTTTAAGCGCATCTTCCGGCGTTAACGCAAGAATTTTTTCTCTTTTTGCCGCAAGCTTTTCAATTATTTTAACGATGTTGTTCTTATTTGAAATATTTTGTTTCATTTTATAAGCGCTCTCTTTCGATTAAGTATTTTTAATAACCGGCATTACTTTTTTACTATTTTGCATATTTTCGGGAACATAAATTTAACTCCTGCCGCGGCTGCTACAGGTATATTAGGCGATACGGTTTTGCCAATATCTGTTATTTATCCCTTAATTATTGCCTTCTGCTCTTATCCTTTGTTCCTTTGTACAAATCTTTTCACCTTATCTTTTTTAAAATTTATAATAATTGCAATATCTATTATACTTTTTTAGTATCGATTATATTATAAAAACAATCTCTTTGCGCGGGGATAAAACCGGCTTCTTTTATTAATCTTATTATTTCTTCTTTCGGGAGCATAAATTTAACTCCCGCGGCGGCTACTACATTTTCTTCTATCATTGTGCTTCCCAAATCGTTTGCTCCGAAAAAAAGGGCGGTTTGAGCTATTTTATCTCCCTGAGTAACCCAAGACGCTTGGATATTTTTAATATTGTCTAAAAAAATTCTGGATAATGAAAGAACTTTTAAATATTCAACCGCAGTAGCTTTTTCAACTTTTATTTTTGTATTATCCGGTTGAAATGTCCAAGGGATAAAAGCGGTAAAACCGCCGGTTTCGTCCTGAAGATCTCTTATTGCTTTTAAATGTTCTATGATATGTTCGGTTTTTTCCATATGCCCGAACATCATTGTAGCGCTGCTTTTAAGCCCCAGTTTATGAGCGGTTCTCATAACGTTTAACCATTCCTCTTTGCCGCATTTGTTAGGAGAGACTTTGCCTCTTATTTTATCGGACAATATTTCGGCGCCGCCTCCGGGTATCGAGTTAAGTCCGGCTTCTATTAATTTTAAAAGAGTATCTCGAACGGTTAACAAAGATTTTTTTGCGATATAAGATATTTCCGGCGGCGAAAATCCGTGTATGTGTATAGAAAAATTATCTTTTATATATTTAAGCATATCAGTATAAAAATCCAAATTAAGCTCCGGATGTATTCCGCCTTGCAAAAGAATTTGAGTTCCGCCCAGCTTAATTGTTTCATTTATTTTTTCATAAAGATCTTTTTTAGATATTATGTAAGCGTCTTGCGCTCCAAGGTCTTTATGAAAAGCGCAAAATAAACATTTTGATACGCATACATTGGTGTAGTTAATATTTCTATCGACAACATAGGTTATAACGTTTTTAGGATGCAGTCTTTTTTTTATACTATTTGCAAGCGTTCCGAGCCTCAACAAATCAGCCTCTTTTAAAAGGACTTCAGCCTCTTTTTCCGAAATTCTTTTTTGCAATTTTTTTTCCTTGTTATTAAACGGGATTATAAAAGGAGTCTCGACAAACCGGAGTAAAACCCGCCTTTGTTATAAGATTTTTTATATATTCTTCGGTTAATCCTTTTGCGGTTTTTGCGCCTGCAAAATGAGTTATTTTTTCTTCTATTATAGTTCCGTCCAAATCGTCCGCCCCGAAAAACAGAGCGGTTTGGGCAAGTTTTTCTCCTATCATAACCCAGTAGGCTTTAATATGATCGAAATTGTCTAACATAAGTCTTGCTATGGCAATTGTTTTTAAATCGTCTATAGCCGTAGTAGAGGGCAGGCGAGAAAGTTTTGTATTTTTCGAATGAAAAGCAAGCGGAATAAAAGCGAGAAAGCCGTTTGTTTCGTCCTGAAGTTCCCGCAGTTTAATAAAATGATTTATTCTTTCCTCTATGGTTTCAATGTGTCCGTAAAGCATGGTAGCGTTTGTTTTTATTCCCTCGAGATGAACCATTTTTATTATGCGAAGCCATCTGTCGCCGGAAATTTTTTTCGGAAAAAGTTTTTTTCTTACGGAAGCGCTTAGAACTTCGGCTCCTCCGCCCGGCATCATGTCGAGCCCCGCTTGTTTAAGTTTTTTTATAACTTGCGGAACGTTTAATCCCGATTTTTGAGAAAGATAATCTATTTCTACCGCGGTAAAAGCTTTTATAGTCGCTTTATATCTTATCTGCTTTACAGTTTTAAGCAGAGTTAAATAATAATTGAGATTAAGTTCCGGATTAAGCCCGCCTACTATATGAAGTTCCGTTATCGGTTCGTCAATTCGTTCGTAAAGCTTTTTTTTTATATCTTCAATCGAATATAAAAAAGCTTCGGGCTGGTTTTTTTTTCTTGCATATGCGCAAAAAAGACATTGGTTTGCGCATATATTAGTATAGTTAATATGCTGATTATAAATGTAGTAAGCTTTATTTCCGCATTTTTTTTTACGCGCATAATGGGCAAGCTTGCCTATGGATATAATATCCGAGCTTTTATACAAGGCTATGCCGTCTTCGGAGGTCAGACGTATTCCGTTTATAATTTTTTCTTTTATTCCGCCGCAAAACTTTGCCGATATGTCGTTTAAATTGTCTGTTTTTATCATAAGTCAATTATTAACAATAAGAAATAAAAATGACAAATAAAAATTGGGCTTCTTCCGAAAAAGCGGACAAAATATTCGATTTGGCTTGATTATGAATTTTATAGATATTCCTTTTGACTTGCAATCGAAGGATAGTATAGCAATAGAAGCGATAAGAGAGGGAGTAACAGTAGCAGAATTATCAAGGGAATATGGAATCAAATAGGCAGATTTAAAAAGCAGTTGTTGGAGAACGCTGATTTAATATTTTCAAAAGGAGTAAAGAATAAAGAGAAAAAATTATAGAAGGAGCAGGCAGAGTTATATAAGCAGATAGGGCAATTAAAGGTAGAAAAAATAATAGATTGGGTTTAGTAATAAGACGGGAGATAATAGACCGCTGCGGATTTCAATAAGTCGTCAATACGAATTATTAGGCAAATCAAGGAGTTGGTATTATCATAAGAGTAAAAAAGGTAAAATAGAAAGAGTATGGCGGACGGTAAAAAGCTTGCTTCTAATTGGAAGCAAATCAATCAATATGAAAGTGTTTGGAGTATAGCGGATAAAAGTAAATTCGTTATTCAAAAAGTTAGATGGGTACATTTAGAGGTAGAATGCGAATAAATATAACCCTTGCTACAAAACGCTTGCCGAAATAACGCGGCAAAAATTATTTCCTACCTCGTCAAGTGAAGCGAGAAATACCTGAATTGTTTTTACTCCCTGTTATTTGCCTTACTTTGTTAAACGCCGCAAATTTATTTAATGTTATAGCCAAATGACGATGATAAATTTTCCCGGTCAAATTATAATAATTCGGCTATATTTCGTTTTTATCCTTGTAAATTCGACATAATTTTATTATTAAAGTAGAAAAATAATCAAGTTTATAGGTAGAAAATGGAAAAACAACAGAGTGGAAAAACAACGGCAAGTTTTATTTTAATATTAATTTTTTTATTATCTTTTGGCTTTTATTACAAAAAAGAGTGCAACGCTTCCGAAGCGATAAATCCTCAAGATACAAAAGGTTTTATCTATTACAAGGAGAATATCGCTCCCATACTGGCAAAAACCTGTTCCGCAAAAGATGAGAAGGGGGCTTATATATGTCATGGAAAAAGCGGAGCAGAGGCGGAAAAAGAGGGGTTCGCACAATTTCATAACGCCCCTTTTCAAAATTCCCAGTATTGTCAAACCTGTCATATTCAAACAAAGGGCAAATTCTCATTTCCGTTGGATTCCGAAGATAAAATATCAACTCCCGCTCAAATAATGTTATCTTACATAGAGGCTAAAAAAAGAGCCGTTCATAATAAAATACCTTTTGCAAAAATATTAAGAATGCCGCTTGTGGGGCAGTCCGGCGGGTTTGGGCTTTATCATAAAGGCGGAGAAATTTTTAACGGAACTTCGGATCCGCAATATAAAAAGCTTGCGGAATGGGTAAGGTTAGAAAACGAAGATATACAAAAGGTTCTTGCTCAAAATAAAACGGAACAATTTTTTGCAAAAAAGGTTTTGCCGGTATATGCAAGAAACTCCTGCTTTAATCCGTCTTGCCATATATTTAATCACAGCTCCTTTTTGCCGGACGCGGGAATGGAAACCGAAGATTTAAATATAGAAATAGAAGATAGGTTTTCTTTGGAGCAAATAAAATTCAATCGAATGACTTCAAAAGGTTTAATACAGCATAATGTTTATTTTACCGGAGATATTGAGCAAAGCAGAATTCTAAAGAAAAATATACCTATCGATCAAGGAGGGGTTCTTCATAGGGGAGGAAACGATCAATTTTTTACGGGACAAAACGACCCTGATTATAAAATATTAAAAAAATGGCTTGCGATGGAGCGGAACGATATTGCTTCAAAGCTTATGACGGGAGGCAAAAAAATCGATCCGTCTGAATTGGGCAAGCTTAAGGGGATAGTTTTTATCCGAACAAACCCGAAAAATCATAGAAAATATCTTGATGTTGGAAAATATATGCCCGGAGCGGATCTATATTTGTTAAAATTAAAAGAAGGGGAGACGCTTGAAAACGCTTCCGGCAAACCTATAAACCTAACCGCCGGTTTTCATAAAGGAAAAGAGGCGGATATAAGAGAGCCGGATATAAGGTATGACGGTAAAGCGATTTTGTTTGCAATGAGAATAGGAGAAGATGATAATCTTAATATATACGAGATTGTAGCAGATTCGAATCTTAATTTTTCAAAAGGCAAATTAAGAAGGCTCACTTACGGTCCCAAACAGGTAAACGGAATAAAAATTCATTATACGGACCCT
>JAFDMD010000124.1 GCA_019306185.1 Deltaproteobacteria bacterium | reverse complement strand
TTTGTTTAAAATAGCGTTATGCTTATGGTTTGAAAAGTTTTTGCCGCAAATATATAATAGATAGGTAAGAGTTGAAAATATAAACAGTTTAGAGGCAATCAGCTGCATCATCTCTAATTTATCCGTAGGCTTTGGTATGCCAATCTTGTGAAAAAATAATGTGAGTACTGCAAATATAATAATTGAAAGCGTCGCTGCCAAAACCGCTCCTCCCCAAAATTTACTATGCTTTAAATGCTCTTCTCCTTCATCTTTAAAGAATATAGCCTGCTTTGATACGGCTTGATCTGCGGCCATCTGTTTCATTTTTTCTAATATATCTTGCGCCTCTTTTTTGTTCGTCTCAAGTTTTTTCGCTACGTTGCTTGCCTGCGCTTCTATTTTTTCAGCGCTTCTATTTTTTCAAAAACTCCTTTTGCTTTTTGTTCCATCCTAACGAAGTCGGTAGCGGTGCATACGCTATAGACAATAATATCCCTTAATACTTTAAATGTTTCATAATATTGTTCTGATAACCATCTAATTTTTTTTTCCTTTTCAGAATTGGAATACTTTAAAAAATTGTTTTTGTCTATTCGCTTGAGTTCTCTATAAATGGTGATTTGCGTTTTTTATTACCTCGTTCAATTGCTTATCAGACAAGCTCTTTAAGGCTTCGGGGCTAACGCGTAAGTATAAGCCAATAATCTCTTTAACCGCTTCCGGAAAATTAATTGTTTGTTTCGAGTTATCAGATATTGACAGCCAGTCCGCATTAAAATTTTTAACGTTTTCGATCGCCTTAATTGTGGCATTATAAACCGCTTTATTGTATAACGGCATACTAATTTTTCCTTTATCAATTAATTATATTTATATTACAAAAAACTTTTCATTATAAGATTAAAGCGCCATCATTGAAATTACAAGACTATATATCTGCCGTAGGGACAGAACAATGTTCTGTCCTTACGATATTATTATCTTTGCGCAGAGGTTATACGCATTAGCCTTTTTTCCCCGTCATAACCCTTGACTCGTTAACCCCGAAACAAAAGGACAAGCTTACATCCTTTAAGCCCGCTTCCTTTAACATATCCTCAAGCTCGTCTTCCGAGTAAGCCTTTCCGTTGTCTGTTCCTACAAGCATATTTAAAGAGAAAAGCGCGGGAAATAAGGGAGCGTCTTTAGAATTTTTAAGAATAAACTCATGAATCATTATAATTCCGCCCGGTTTTAATACTTTTGCCGCTTTTTTAATAATTTTTCGGCAATCTTCTTCGCCTTCTCCGTGCAGAATATGAGACATCCAAACTACGTCGTATTCTCCTGTAATATCCTCTTTAACAAAATCCCCTTTTATAAAAGATATTCTATCTTTTAAACCGAATTTTGCGATTGTTTTTTCGGCAAACGGTTTTGTAGTAGGCAAATCGTAAACCGCAGCCTTTAATTTTGGATTATTTAAGCAAAAATGAATCGCGTAAGTTCCGGGGCCTCCGCCTAAATCAAGCAAAGAGTTATAGCCGGAAAGATCAAATTCTTTTACCAAACTCGGCGCGACGCCGGAAGCCGTATTATACATTCCCATAATAAAAGCTTCTCTTTGTTCTTTGTCTGCAAAGGATGAGTTTTTTTTTACCGGTTTTCCGGTTTTAACCGAAGAATCTAAATCCGCCCATGCTTTTAATATATAATGATGATGCAAAATCATATATCCCAAATAAGAATCGGAATCTTTTGAAAGAAACCTTTTGCTTGCTTCGGTATTAAAAAAAAATCCCCCCTTTTTTTCAAGCAGATCCATAGCGGTTAGGGCGTTAAGAAGACGGTAAACCCCATCTTTATTCGCCTTTATCTTATCCGCCGCGTCTTCGCTTTTTATACCCTTATTTCCTATAACGGTAAATAAATCCGTTTTTATCCCCGCGTGAAGAGCGCAGGTTTTCCAATAAAAACCGGAAATCTCCATTATTTTACCCGGATTCCATTCTATTTTACTCATTATATATCCTCCTTTTTAATAACTTATCATCTTGTCGGTTAAGTTTAAATTTAATAACCGCGTTTAAAACTTTTGCAAACTATGCGGAGCGGATAATTCTGATTATCATCTTAAATGATAACAAAAGGATATTTTAAAGCAAATAAATTTCATAAAAAATCCGCATTGCCGTTCTTTTATAAAGATTATATTATGACAATAGATATTTAATCCAAACCGCCCGTTATATTTAGTCAATGCTGAAAAATTTGTGTTTTAAACATAAACGGTTTTGTCGATATCTATTATTTATCGTTTTTTATTAAGGGATTTTTCGCCGCGCTCGAAATGACAGGTAAAAATAAAATTTATCGAAATAACAGAAAGTAATTTTTTTCCGTCTATTTGCCGAGCATTGTTTTTGTTTGTCATTTCGAACGAGCGAAGCGAGAAGAAATTCCTTAATTATTGCTTTCTGCTCTTATTCTTTGATCCTTTTGTACAAATTTTTTTGCGATTAGTAATAATGGAAATTTTATCTTAAAATTTGCAAGAGAATATTAAAATCGATATTAATTCCTTGCAAATATATTACCTTATATTCTGCTTATTTTATTAATTACAATAAAATTTCAATTGTAAAAATAGCTTGTTTATTCGGACAATTAAAATTCTATTTTTTATTCTAAACAAACAAATTTTTTGGGTATATTATTATGATTGACAAAAAATGGTTTTCAATATACAAGATTTGCGTTACACATCTTTAAAGTGGAATTTTGAAAAAAATTTTAAGTGATAATAAATAGTTACAAGTTAATATGAAAAGTTATAAATAAAAAAAACAATGAAAGGGGGAGGTAATAATCCTTTTGGTTAAGGCAGTTTGTATTTTTAACATATTTATTTAAATCTTTCCTAAAACAACTTAAGGAAATTAAGGAGGAAACATTGAGCCTGGAATTTTTTAAAGAATCCTATGCCGGAACAATTAAAAAAATCACTCTCGGCAAAGGAGACAAGGCTGTAACGGTAGGCGGCGAAAGCTGTTACCCTTTCTATCAGTTTGAAGGGGAAATGCCATGCCCGCCTAAGATTGCTATGGAAGTTTGGGATGTCGAGCCGGTTGATTGGCCTCAAGCGGCAGTAGCGCCTTTTAAAGAGGTTATTTCGGATCCGGTGGCATGGGCAAAAAAATGCGTCGACGATTATGGCGCGGAATTAATTGCTCTTCAATTAAAAAGCGCAGACCCTAACGATAAAAACGCAAGTGCGGAAGAGGTTGCATCAACCGTAAAAAAAACGCTTGATGCAATAGATGTTCCTTTGATCGTATGGGGAACCGCAAACGTCCAAAAAGACGAAGAAATATTCAAGAAAATATCGGAAGAATGTCAGGGAGCAAATCTTATAATAGGTCCCGTAGAAGATAAAAATTATAAAGGTATAGGCGCAAGCGCAATGGGCTACGGACATACCATAATATCCTCTTCCCCTATAGACGTAAACCTTGCAAAACAGGTAAACATACTGCTTGAAAATCTTGGCGTTTCTATGGATAAAGTAATAATAGATCCTACTACCGGCGGCATCGGCTACGGATTGGAGTATTCATATTCGGTTATGGAACGTTTAAGAATGGCTGCAATGTCTCAGGGAGACGATAAACTTCAGTTGCCCATTATAAACAATCTCGGCAATGAAGTATGGAAATGCAAAGAGGCAAAACAGACCGTAGAAGAGGCGCCTTCTTTGGGAGATCCCGAAAGAAGAGCAATATTAATGGAAGCTATAGGCGCTGTATCATACCTTATGGCAGGATCGGATGTTTTGATAATGAGACATCCGGAAGCCATCAATCTGGCTAAATCTTTTATAGACCTTGCATTAAACGGCGGAGACGCTCTAAAGGTAAGCGGTATCGCTAAAAAATGCGATGACGTTACTATAGACTACATTGCTCTTGCTCCGGCTCCCGATCTTAAAATAGAAGAGGAGAAAAAGGCGGCTACCGCTAAAAAGGCGGCTACTAAATCTAAACCTGCGGCTCCCAAAAAAGAAGCGGCTAAAGTTGCGGCTCCGAAAAAAGAAGCCTCACAACCTGTAGCTCCCGCGGCGGCTCCGAAAAAAGAGGCGGCTACTATAGCGGTTGACGCCGAAAAAGTAAAAGCTCAAGCCGAAGCAAACGCTAAAATAGAAGCCGAGGCAAAGGCGAAAGCTAAAATAGAAGCCGAAGAAAAAGCCAAAGCCGAGGCCAAAGCTAAAGCGGAAGCCGAAGTAAAGGATAGATTAAAAGTCGAATCGGACGCCAGATTAAAACGAGACGAAGAAGAGAACGTTTTAAGAATAAAACGAGAAGAGGCAAAAGAGAAGGCGACTTCAAAAAAGAAGAAAGTAAAAGCGGGGAAAGTTTCTATGACTCCGGCAGCCGTTCAGATGGATCAAAATGAAAAGATTTTGGACGAGCTTAACAGATTGCATAGAAGAATTCCTTTATACTAATTAAACAATTACATCAAATTAAAACAATTATGAGGAGGAACCTCTAATGTCAGATATTAAAAAAGCAAAAGCGGTAAAACCCGTAAAGCTTGCGGATCCTGTTGCAGCTTCCATAGATCCTGCAACTCAGGAAATGATAGCTCGCGCTCAGGAGCTCGGGGTGGATACTGTTTTTGACAGAGCCGTAGGTATGAAACCTTGCAACATAGGAATGCAAGGAATATGTTGTAAAAACTGCGCAATGGGTCCATGTCGTCTTCCTTTGCCAAAAGACGGCATTAAAGAAAACGATATAGAAGTCCGAAAAGGTTTATGCGGAGCAAGCGCAAACACCATAGCGGCAAGAAACTTTGCAAGAATGGTGGCGGGCGGAGCGGCGGCTCATTCGGATCACGGACGATGCGTAGCCGAAGTTTTCTTATCCGTAGCAAGAAAAGAAACGGACGCTTATCAGATAAAAGATCCCGTAAAATTAAGAGCAATAGCTCCGCATTTTGACGTTGCCACAACAGTAGAACTCGACGGCGAGCAGGTTGATAGAGAAATCGACGAAATCGCTCTTGAAGTGGCGGAAAAAGCCTTGAGCGAATGGGGCAAAGCGGAAGGAGAGCTTTACAACCTTAAACGAGCTCCCAAACCTTTATATGAAAAATGGAAGAAAAACGGAGTTCTTCCGCGAAATATAGACCGCGAAATAGTTGAAATAATGCATAGAACACATATGGGCGTAGATCAGGATTATAAAAATATAATCAAACAATGCACCAGAGCATCCATTGCAGACGGATGGGGCGGCTCTATGCTTGCAACAGATCTTCAAGACGTTTTATTCGGAACTCCTACGCCGATTCAGTCAGAAGCGAACCTTGGCGTAATGAAAGAAGATCATGTGAATATAGTAATTCATGGTCATGAGCCAGTTCTATCCGAAATGATAGTAGCGGTATCTCAAAAGCCTGAAATGATAGATTATGCAAAATCAAAAGGGGCAAAAGGAATACAACTCAGCGGAATATGCTGCACGGCAAACGAAATGTTACAGCGGCACGGCGTTCCTTCCGCAGGCACATTCTTACAGCAGGAACTTGCCATCATTACCGGCGCATGCGACGCTATGGTTGTGGATATTCAATGTATATTCCAAAACGTCGCAAACGTTGCAAAATGTTTCCATACCAAAATAATTACAACCCATCCTATAGCAAAAATGGAACAGAATAACGTTATTCATATAGAATTTGACGAACATTACGCTATACAGGATGCCGAAAAAATAATAAAACTGGCAATTGACAACTTCCAAAACAGAGAAGCCGAAGTTATGATACCGAAACATAAAGCGCAGCAAATTGCGGGTTTTGGCGTAGAATCTATATTATATCATCTCGGCGGAACATTCAGAGGAACCTATTACACTTTAAACGACAATATCATAAACGGCAGAATAAGAGGAATAGCCGGAGTAGTAGGATGCAATAACGCAAGAACAAGACATAACGAAGCTCATATTAAAGTAGTGAAAGAGCTTATTAAAAACGACGTAATAGTTCTTACCACAGGCTGCAACGGAATTGCATGCGCTATGGAAGGGCTTTTAACTCCGGAAAGCGCGGCGGTATTCTGCGGTCCAGGTCTTGCGGAAGTATGCGAAACCGTAGGTATTCCGCCTGTATTACACCTTGGTTCATGCGTTGATAACAGCAGAATACTTCTTGCGGCTACCGAAGTTGTAAAAGCGGGAGGACTCGGAAATGACATATGCGATCTGCCTGCGGCGGGAAGCGCTCCAGAATGGATGAGCGAAAAAGCGATAAGCATAGGTCATTATTTTGTTACCTCCGGCGTTTATACCGTATTCGGACTTCACCTGCCGACTTCCGGCGCGCCCGTATTCCACGATTATATAAGCAAGGAAATAGAAAAGTTATACGGCGGAAAATGGGATCTGGAAGCGGATCCAATAAAACATGCACAATTAATGATAGCGCATATCGATAAAAAACGAAAAGAACTTGGCATTGACAAAGCAAGAGATAGAGTTCTTATGGATATGGCGGCGCGTCAGGCATTAGACGCTTAATCTGTTAATATAAATCCTCAACGAAGGAGGAAAGGAAATATGTCTAAATTAGTAGCATTTGCTGCCATACAAGGCGGCTACAAAGTTGTTTCGTCTGTAGAAGGAGAATTAAATAACGCTCTTGCTTCATACAATGCAGACACAAAGATAGGGTTCCCGAACACCGCATATTATCTACCGGTTATATATTCTCTTACGGGTATGAAATGCGAAACTCTCGAGGATCTTAAAAAACCTATGGAATTTGCAAAGGGGCTTTTGCCTCCGCATGTTAAAAATAAAAACCATCTCCCTTATTTAGGACCTCTTCTTGACGCGGGTATGGCAGGAATATTTGCTTATGAAGTAAAAGAAGCTATTCGCAGCCTAACAGACCCTGATTTTTATATTCCTCAAGAAGATCCGAATATCGAAGGCGGTAAAATATGGGTAGGTCCCGCGGACGACACCATATTAAGAAAAAGAGGCGTAGAGTTTGTTGACGGCTCCGCTCCCGGCTTTGCCGCTATAGTTGGCGCGGCTCCTAATCCGGAAATAGCGAAAATGATAGTCGAAGATTATCAAAAACGAAGCCTTTATATATTTTGCGCCGCAAACCATAACGGCACAACCTTAATAGAACAGCTCATAGAAGCCGGAGTTCAGATAGGCTGGAACACAAGAATAGTTCCTTTCGGCTGCGACATATCTTCCGCCGTATTTGCGCTCGGATTTGCAAACAGAGCGGCTATGGCTTTCGGCGGAGTTCAGCCCGGAGATTATAAAAAAATTCTTCTTTATAACAAAGATAGAATATTTGC